>JBBRGK010000001.1:0-30187 GCA_038240805.1 Dehalococcoidia bacterium
CCATACCGGGATCGAGGTGGAGCACGACATCACTCTGCGCGGGCTCATACTCGCGCCACGTTGGCTGCACGACCAGCCGGGCACCGATGTGCTCTACCTGGAAGAACTCTTTCCAGCCGTTGGCCCAGTCCTCTTCGCGCACAGGCCGCTCCGCGAGCCGAACCGGGAAAGGCAGCGACGCGGCAATGTCATTAGCTGCAGCGCGGCGCTCGGCGAGATGTGCATCCACCGGCAGGTAAACCCGAACGACAGAAGGCCGCCAGAGCTCGCGCCGCACCCCCTCCTCGGGACCGAGCGGCACGATCGGATCCTCGATACTGCAGCCCTGCGGCGCCACGGTTTCCAGCGCCATGCAGAGGTCTTCGACGTACTCGCCGGGCAGCGAGGTGGAAAGCTCTATCCAGTCCAGGTGCAAACCTCTTCGCATGACCACCGGGCGGTTCAGCTTACTGCGTTCATCCGCGACGGTTACGGCATTGATAGCGAACAGCTATGAGCCTGAGTCAGGCAAGCTTCTAACCGAAAACGTCTCTGATCCGATCAAAGAGCCCCTTCTCCTCGTGCGGCATCGTTGCCACGCCGAGAGAGTCCGCAAGTTCCTTGAACAGACGGCGCTGATCGTTGCTGAGGTTCGCGGGCGTGACGACCCGCACCCGAACGACCTGGTCGCCCCGGCCGCCGCCGCGTAAGTGCGGCACGCCCTTGTCCTTCAACTCAAAAATCCTGCCCGACTGGGTGCCGGCAGGAACCTTGAGCTGAGACTTGCCATCGATCGTCGGCACCTCAAGGTCATCGCCAAGGGCGGCCTGAGCAAAGTTAATCGGAAGGTCGAGGATAATGTCATCCTCGTCGCGCTTGAAGAACTCGTGTTCCTGCACGTTGAGGAGCACGTAGAGGTTGCCCGGAGGCCCACCCTGCACACCGGCCTCGCCTTCGTTTGAGAGGCGTAGCTGTTGGCCGTTGTCTACTCCCGGCGGGATCTTCACTTCGAGCTTGCGCTGTTTCCGTTCGCGGCCAGCGCCACGACACTGGACGCAGGGACTGGTGATGATCCGTCCTTCGCCGTGGCAGCGGTCGCACGGTGTCACATTGACGAACTGGCCGAAGATACTTTGCTGGACACGACGAACCTCGCCGCTGCCGTTGCAGCTCGGGCAACGCTCGGGCTTGCTGCCCGGTTCTGCACCCGTGCCGCCGCAAAGCGTGCACTGCTCGGTGCGGCTGACCTCGATATCCTTTTCTACCCCGAAGATCGCCTCTTCAAACGTGAGCGTCATGTTGTGGCGCAGATCAGGACCACGGGCAGGACCGTGCCGCTGGCGTTGAGCGCCGCCGAAGAAGGCGTCAAAGATGTCGCCGAAGCCACCGAAGTTGTTGAAGCCCTCGAACCCAGCACCGGCCTGGTTGCCAACACCGGCGTGGCCGAAGCGGTCGTAAGCGGCTCGCTTCTCCGGGTCCGACAGCACCTCGAACGCCTGGTTTATCTCCTTGAAACGGGCCTCAGCGCCGGCCTCGCGGTTGCGGTCGGGATGGTACTGCATGGCCAGCTTGCGAAAGGCCTTCTTGATCTCTTCCGGGGTAGCGGTGCGGGCG
Source organism: Dehalococcoidia bacterium (assembly GCA_038240805.1). Taxonomy (GTDB): domain Bacteria; phylum Chloroflexota; class Dehalococcoidia; order CAUJGQ01; family CAUJGQ01; genus JBBRGK01. The sequence goes on from JBBRGK010000001.1 coordinate 1,594, forward strand.
ATGCCCAGCACTTCGTAGAAGTCTTTCTGCTGTGTCGCCATGTTCCTCGTAATCCATCGTGCCGGTGTCTGGCACCTGCAAGCTCAACGTATTGTATCAAGATGTCTGTCACGCCCGCGTGACGGTGTACCTTATTCGGCCATACGGTCACATGCTGTACCGGCGGCCAACGCTTGAAACCCGCAGGGTCCGAGCAGGACCCTGCGGGTTTCAAGCATCTTTCTAATTCGGGGTTACACCTCGCGGAACTCGCCCTCGACGGTGCTCTCCTCGGGCTGGGCGTGGCCCTCACCACCTGGCTGGCCGTCGGCGTTGGCACCATTGGTGCCCGCACCGGCCCCCTGGTAGATCGCCGCACCGACTTTTTGCAGCGACTCGGACAGCGACTCAAAGTTGCGGCGGACCGCTTCGATGTCGCTGCCCTTCAGCGCCTCGCGCATCGCGGTGACCTGACCCTCGACCTCAGCTTTCAGCTCGGCCGAGATCTTGTCGCCGTTCTCGCGCAGCAGCTTGTCGGCCTGGTGCGCAAGGTTGTCGGCGTTGTTGCGAACCTCGATCTCGTCGCGGCGCTTGCGGTCTTCGTCGGCGTGCATTTCCGCCTCGCGCTGCAGCTTCTCGATCTCCTCTTTAGACAGACCCGAGGATGCCGTGATCGTGATCTTCTGCTCCTTGCCGGTCCCCTTGTCCTTCGCGGAGACGTTGACAATGCCGTTCGCATCGAGGTCGAACGAGACCTCGATCTGCGGCAGACCGCGCGGGGCTGGCAGGATGCCGTCCAGAATGAAGCGGCCAAGTGATTTGTTGTCCGTGGCCATCGTGCGTTCGCCCTGCAGCACGTGAATCTCGACGCTCGACTGGCCATCGGCTGCCGTCGAGAAGACCTGGCTCTTGCTGGTCGGGATCGTCGTATTCCGCTGGATGAGCGGGGTCATCACACCGCCAAGCGTCTCGATCCCAAGCGTCAGCGGCGTGACATCGAGCAGCAGAACATCCTTGACTTCGCCGCGCAGCACGCCGGCCTGGATCGCGGCGCCAATGGCGACGACCTCATCGGGGTTGACCCCCTTGTGCGGCTCCTTGCCGAAGAACTTCTTGACCGTTTCCTGCACTGCAGGCATACGGGTCTGGCCGCCCACCAGGACGACCTCATCAATCTGACTGGCCGTATTCCCCGCATCGTCGAGCGCCTTGCGGCACGGTGCGAGCGTCCGGTCCACAAGGTCAGAAGTCAGCTGTTCAAGCTTGGCGCGGCTGACGGTCAGCACGAGATGCTTCGGACCGTTTTGATCCGCAGTGATGAAAGGGAGGTTGACCTCTGTCTGCTGCAGGGTTGATAACTCGATTTTCGCCTTCTCGGCGGCCTCACGCAGACGCTGCAGGGCCGGGCGATCGCTCTTAAGGTCGATGCCCTGGTCCTTTTTGAATTCGTCGATCAGGTAGCTGACCAGCACCTGGTCAAAGTCGTCGCCGCCGAGCTGTGTGTCGCCGTTCGTGCTTTTGACCTGGAAGGTGCCTTCACCGATCTCAAGGATGGAGATGTCGAACGTGCCGCCGCCGAGGTCGTAGACGGCGATCGTCTCGTCGTTCTTCTTGTCGAGACCGTATGCGAGGGCTGCGGCCGTCGGCTCGTTAACGATGCGAAGCACTTCGAGCCCGGCGATCCGGCCCGCGTCCTTGGTCGCATTACGCTGACTGTCGTTGAAATAGGCGGGAACGGTGATCACCGCTTCCGTCACTTTCTCGCCGAGGTACGCCTCCGCGTCCGTCTTGAGCTTTTGCAGAATCATCGCCGAAACTTCCGGCGGAGAGTAGCTGCGACCGCCCATCTCGACGTGCGCGTCGCCATTTGAGGCACGCACAATCTTGTACGGCACCAGCTTCAGCGTCCGCTGAACTTCCGGGTCATCGAATTTTCGACCCATCAGCCGCTTGACCGAGAAAATAGTGTTTTCAGGGTTCGTGACCGCCTGCCGTTTGGCTACCTGGCCAACCAGCCGCTCACCGGACTTGCTGATCGAGACCATCGAAGGAGTGGTGCGCCCGCCTTCGGCGTTGGCGATAATGACCGGCTCGCCGGCCTCCATGACCGCGACCGCGCTATTTGTTGTGCCGAGATCGATACCAATAACTCGTGCCATAACTCTTGAATTCCTCCTGGACCGGACTGGCTTCTCCCAGCCGGTCAACTGATCTGAACGACCTAGATGTGTGTTGCTTAGCTGCTGGTTTCGCGGTTGTCCTCACCATTCCCAACGATGACCATTGCCGGGCGAATGACTCGACCGGCAAGACGGTAGCCGCGCTGGACCTCGGCGATCACCTGACCATGCTCTCCCGGTCCCTGGCTGATCGCCTCGTGGACATTTGGATCGAACGCTTCATTGCCAGCGCGGATCTCCGATACGCCGGAGGCTTCGAGTGCCCCCCGCAGTTTGCGCAGTATGGCCTGAATTCCTTCAACCCAGCTTTGACCCGCTACGGCCGGGTCCAGATTCGAAACCGCCCGCTCCAGATCATCGATCGCGGGCAGAAAATTGAGCACCAGCGCGATATTGGCCAATCGCCCGTAATCGTCGCGTTCCTGCTCCGTGCGACGCTTATAGTTCTGGAAGTCGGCGGTCGCCCGCTGCAGCTGCGACAGATAGCCGTCGGCGCGGCTTCTCTCTTCGTTGAGTTGCGCCAGCAGGTCGTCGGCGGCAGCAGTCGGTGCCTCGCCGTTTTTCTGCGCTGCCATCGCGGCATTGGTGGCCGGATCGGCGTTCTCCGGTTGTTCGGTTCCTTCGGTTCGTATGTGGACCATAGCTGCTCCTGATTGGAATGGATGACGCGTGATGGGTTGTTTGCGCTCAGTCGTACAGTTTCATCATCAGCTCGGTCATCAGCGAGCCGACATAGCGGACCGTCGCAATAGCCTTCGCATATGGCAGCCGGGTTGGGCCGACCACCGCAAGCATTCCGGACGGTCCGCTGGCGCCGCCATAGCGGCCAAGCACGATGCTGCAGTTATGCATCACGTTTTCTGGGTTCTCCGTGCCGATGATCACGATGACGCCGTCTTCACCAACCTGCGCCTGCGGGATCGTTCGAGCGATATTGCGGCCATCGAGCGCTTCAAGGATGTCGAGCATCCGGTCGCTGCGCGCGAACTCCGGCTGAGAAAGGACGTTGCGTATACCTTCAAGATGCGGGTCAGGAAACTCGACCACATCCTCTGTCTGGACGATTTCTCCAATCGCGATCGCAATCTGTTCTTCCAGCGGAGAAAGCTCGCCTGAGCGTGAGATGATCTGGCCGCCGCTCAAGGTCGCGAACAGATGGTTGAGCTTGCGTGAAAGGCGACCGAGGTCATCCTGGGTCGCAGCCTCTCGCAGGGCGAGCACCTGCTGACGAACCTTTACCTCTTGCAGGACGACGACCAGTAATGCGCTCCGATCGTGCAGGCTGACGAGCTCAACGTGCTTGAAACGCGACTGCGCCGAGCGCGGCGCTGACACCACGGCCATGTTACGCAGCGATTGGGCCAGCACCGACGCCGACAGGTGCAGCCAGTCGTTGAGTTCTGACGTTGCCTGGTGGAACTGGTGCAGAATCCGCAACTGCTCGTCCGTGCTGACGTTCGGTTCTTCCATCAGCATCTCGACGAAATACCGATAGCCGAGGTCCGACGGCACACGTCCCGCCGACGTATGCGGATGCGAGATATAGCCTTCCTCTTCGAGTTTGGCCATCTCATTCCGGATCGTGGCGGGTGAGAGCTCTAGCCGGTGGCGCTTGACGATCTGCTCGGAGCCAACCGGTGTCGCGGTCTCGATATAGTCGGCTACGATAAGGCGCAGAACCTGCGCTCGTCTCTCTGTTAACATGCCGTCTCGTACTCCAGCCGCCATGCAGCAGAAGATTCGGGACCGCTCCCTCTGTTTGCAACGATCGTTAGCACTCGACCTACGAGAGTGCTAACGGGGATATCGTAACAGTTGAGTGTGTCATTGTCAAGGGTGCGAAGGTGCAGGCCAGTAGTCGCAGGGGTTTCGCCGGAGGGGCCGGTTGATCGAGATAACTAACGACGCTGAGTTGCTTAGTAGGTCCCGGAGTGATAGGGACGCATTTGGGGAACTGTATGAACGCTACGTCGATCGCATTTACAGCTACCTCTACTACCGCACCGGCAGCAGCACCGAAGCCGAGGATCTCACGGCCCGGACGTTCTACCAGGCTTTGAGTCACCTGGACGGTTTCGAGGAGCGGGGACTGCCGTTTGCCGCCTGGCTGTTCACGATCGCGCACAACCTGATCGCGAATTTTCACCGCGACCGATCGCGTCGCCCCGTCGCCCGGCTTGATGGGCACGCGGAGCCGGCTGGACCGTCGCCTTTTGCTGCCGGTGAGGACGAGCAGGCCGTGCGTGATGCCATCTCCGGACTCTCGCCGGAGCGACAGCACCTGATTCTGCTAAAATACGTTGAGGGTATGAGCAACGCGCAGATCGGCCATGCGCTCAACCGAAGCGAGGGTGCAGTGAAAAGCCTCTTGCGGCGTACACTCGCCGAGCTGCGGCGCGGTCTCGGGCGTAACTCGGAGCCAGCCGGTTAACTTCGGATTGACCTGCGGATCGAAGCCGCCAGGAGTAACGATCATGATCGGTGACTCTGGTCAACAACTGACATGCAACCTCGGCGTGACCGGCAAGCTGCTCCGCCGCGCACTCGCCACGCGCAGCGCCCCGCCTGTGTTCCGCGAAGCGCTGCGGCGTCAGCTCATCGATCAGTCACCACCGCCGTCTGAGGCTGGTGCCGCTCAGTTGCCGGGCGGCGCACGCTTCCAGCCTGGTGGGAGCGCTGTCGGTCACAGGCTCTGAGTTGCCGGTCTGCGTATTCCCGGTCGCGGCACCATTTGTTTTGTCAGAGGAGATGTTTTGGAAATTACCTGGCTTGGTCACGGCTGCTTCCGTCTGAAAAACCGCGACACGACTATCATTCTTGACCCGTTCAATGCCGCCACAGGGTACTCCACCCGCTTCGGCGATGCGGATGTCGTCACCGTCAGCCACGATCATGATACCCACAACAACGCTGACGGCGTTCCTGGTAAGCGGCTGGTGATCAAAGGTCCTGGCGAGTACGAAGTCGCCGGGGTGCTGATCACGGGCGTGCGTACGTTTCATGATGCCCGCCGGGGTGCAGAGCGAGGCTACAACACCGCATTTGTGTTCGAGATGGATGAAGTGCGCATCTGTCACCTCGGTGACCTGGGGCATATCCCCACCCCGGACCAGGTCGCCTCGCTGAATGGAGCCGATGTACTGCTGCTGCCCGTGGGCGGTCACACGACGATCGACGGCGCGGCGGCGGCGGAAGTTATTAGCCTGCTGGAGCCACGGCTCGCCATACCGATGCACTATCACACCGATGTCTCCAAAGACGAGCTCGATCCGTTGGAAAATTTCCTGCGCCAGATCGGCGCGAGCGCCCCGCAGCCGCAACCTAAACTTACGGTGACGAAAACAAACCTGCCGCTGGAGACGACGATCACCGTACTCGACTACCGCAGACCCTGACAGGCCTGTCTGAACGTCGAAAGAGACGCCAGGAGAATGAGGCGCCCATGCACGGGGCGCCTCATTTAGCGTCGAACCGAACCCGATGGTCGATTAGCTACGGTAAGAAGTTGAGTGGGTTGAGTACCGCGCCGTTAAGACGGATTTCAAAGTGCAGGTGCGGCCCGGTGCTGTAGCCGGTGCTGCCTGCATAGCAGAGCACCTGGCCCGCCTTGACCTGCTGGCCCGCACTGACGATCGGCCAGCCCCGGCAATGGCCGTAGCGCGACATCCAGCCGCCGCCATGGCTGATGTCGACGTAATACCCGTAGCTGCAGCAGGCATCTCCGCCGGCAAACGTTACCGTGCCCGCTTTTGCGGCGAGGATCGGTTGGCCGCCTGCGCCCTGGCCGATATCGATTCCGAGCGGATGGGCGGGGCCGAGATAGCTCGTGATCGGGCCGCTTGCTGGCCACGACCAGCCACTGCTGGATGCTGGAGCAGCAGCCGGCGTGGACGGCGTGGACGGCTTCGGCGTAGGCGGCGCGACCGATGCGGCAGCCGCCGGTGCTGCGGTCGCCGGTCGAGGTGCTGCGGTGGGTTCAGGGGTTGGAGGTGGTGTTGCCGTCGGGACCGGGGTTGGAGGTGGTGGCGGCGGTGGTGGAGGTGGCGGCAGTTGTCCGCCAACGATCAAAATAGTCTGACCTTCGCGGATCTGGTTGGCGTCGGCGAGGCCGTTTTGCGCCAGTGAAAGCACGGCGGACGACTCGACCTTGTGCTCTTCGGCAATGTCCGCCACTGTATCGCCGAGATGGACGTGATACAGAATTCCGTCGGTGGCTGGTACCCTCAGCGTCTGGCCAAGGAAAAGCGCGTTCTTGTTGACGATGAGTGGGTTGTTCCACAACACTGTCTGCTGCGCAACGGCATAGCGTTCGGCGATCGTCGAGACCGTGTCGCCCGGCTGCACAACGTGGTCGTAATAGAGCGGGCGAGAGAGGTCGGCGACGAGTGCAGCGTGTTCTTCAGTTTGCACGGGATCATGGCGATCGGGCACTGACAGGTCGGCCGGCTGCACTGGTTCATTCGGACGCTCCGGCACCACGATGGGTGCGGGCGGAGTGGTCGGTTCAGCGATGGGCGGTGATGTGGCGCCTGGTCCGGGAGTGGCTGACGGTGCGGCGCTTTCATTCAGCGCTGCCGGTTCGGGTGCAGGGAGCGCAGGGGCGGGAGTCGCGCTTGCTGCGGCCTGCACTGCACGAGCCTGCAGCGGGATGCCGCCATTCCGTGCCTGAGATACACCGTCGAGAACCAGCGGCGCGCGGAGGTACTGGACATCCCGCTGCACACTCTGAGGGGCGATTTCGTGGGTCGAAACACCGGATCCCGGTAGGCTCGACACTTCGACCGGCGCCCGATAGACCGATGCGATGTGGGATGGCCCAAGGTGCGCGTGGCCGCGAAGCGGTACAAAGGCGAGAGCACACGCTCCGGCTAATCCCAGCACAATGAGGTGCGTCCGGAAGCGACGGCGGCCCAGGGCTCGCTGACGGGCGAGCCGCTCGGGGCTTATCTGATTAAATTCGTACAGCGGACCACGCGGCAGCCGCGGTGGCCTCGGGCGGAGCGTGCCGTCTATGCTCGTGTTCTCCCAAATCTTGCAGGTACCGTGCAAGAGACTCGATTACGAGTATACACGGATGACCTGTTATGCGTAACGAATTTATGGCAAGCGAGGGTCGGCGGCGGCCACGCTAGCTGTCTCGCCGGTTCAGGCTGGCGAGAAAGTCGTCGTTGCTGGGGCTGCGAGAGAGCTGTTCGAGAAGCCGCTCCGTTGCTTCGGATGGGTTGGACGAGTTCTGCCCAATCGCCTGAGTCATGCGTCGCAATAGCACCACTTTACCAAGAGCAGCCTCCCCCAGCAGGAGATCGTCGCGGCGAGTGCTGCTGCGGGCGATATCGATCGAGGGGAAGATCCGCCGTTCGGAGAGCTTGCGATCGAGGATGAGCTCCATATTGCCGGTGCCCTTGAACTCCTCGTAGATCACTTCATCGCCGCGGCTGCCTGTATCCACGAGACAGGTGGCGATGATCGTGAGACTGCCGCCTTCATCCGTGTTCCGGGCCGCACCGAAAAAACGCTTGGGCGGGTACAGGGCGATCGGGTCGATACCGCCGGTCAGCGTGCGTCCGCTGGGAGGCATGGCAAGGTTATAGGCACGGGTGAGCCGTGTGATGCTGTCCATCAGGATGACGACGTCTTTGCCGCTCTCCACGAGCCTCTTGGCCCGTTCCAGCGACATCTCGGCTACACGGGTGTGGTCCTCCACCGGCTCATCAAACGTCGAGGCGATCACCTCACCGCGGACCGACCGTTTCATATCGGTAACCTCTTCCGGCCGTTCACCGATGAGCGCCACGATCAGGTGGATGTCGTCGTAGTTGGCGGTAATGCCGTTGGCGATCGCTTTAAGCAACATCGTCTTGCCGGCTTTGGGCGGCGAAACGATCAGACCGCGCTGACCGCGGCCAATCGGTGCAATCAGGTTGATCAGCCGCGTGGACAGCGCTCCCGGTTCCGTCTCGAGATCGAGCATGCGGTTGGGAAAGATTGCCGTTAGTTGCTCGAAGTATGGCCGCTGTTTGGCGACCTCGGGGTCGATGCCATTGACGCTTTCGACCCGCAGCATGCCGTAGTATTTTTCGCTGTCCTTGGGCGCACGTACCTGACCGGTAACATAGTCGCCGGTGCGGAGGCCAAAGCGTCGGATCTGCGTTTGAGAGACGTACACATCGTTGACGCCCGGCAGCAATGACTCTCCACGCAGAAAGCCGAAGCCGTCATCGACGATATCCAGCACTCCGCCACCGAAGATATGGCCAAACTGTTCGGCCTGGTGCGAAAGCAGCCGCTGGACCAGTTCCTGTTTCTGCAGCTCGGCAGCCCCGGCGACACCGAGATTTGTTGCCTGAGTAGCAAGGTCGTCGCGCGACCTGAGTTCGAGTTCCGTGATGTTCACTTAGGTCTCCGGTGAATTGTTCTGAGTTGGAGAGTGAGAAGGTAATGTTGGTGAGAGGGCTGTTCAATGCCGGCTGGCGCCGGCTGAACGGATGGTGATGCCCCGGGGACGGGGCGATAGAGGGAGCTTGGTGCACTTCACTTATTGCACCGACCTGTTGCTCTGTCAAGCAACGGGCTTCAGGCAAAAGTTCCAGGGCCGCGTCTAAAACGGCTTGAATACCGCAAGCCAGCCCATCACTGGCAGCAACGCGATGATAATTGAGCCAAAAACGAGCGGCACGTTGTCCGCGAGGGCCGACTGCAGCTCGGGCGTCATCCTGCCACTTTTCCACGACTTGAGCGAGGCCACCCGTGCCCGGCGGAGCCCCAGACCCAGCAGCGGCAGGCAGATAAACACCGTAAACACGTAAGTAATCGATAGCAGCAGCAGCCACGTCTCTTTGACGAAATTGTGATGGCCGCTGGCTCCCCAGAGCACGCCGGTTGCGCCGGTCAGCAGGGCCCCCGGCAGCAGCAGCGCCGTTTCGCTGTCAGCGGCGCTGCTGAAGGCATACATCTGGACGCGCAAATCAACGTTGTGCCAGGCGCGGTACACCGGTGCCATGACGGCGCCGATGCCGGCCATGAACAGGAACATCGAAGCGATGTGAGCGAATTTCCACAGGTGTTCCCACGACACTTAGCTGGCTGTTGCTCCTGCCACTGGCGCCCCCTGCGACGACGCCAGGATCGAAATCGCGGTGCGCTCCGGCGACTCCGCGACAGGGTCGCCGGCGGCTGCGGAGCAGTCAACCGTAGCGCCGCCGCTCGCAGCCGCACCGATAAAATCGCGGAAGAGCGGGTGCGGTCGGTTTGGGCGCGAGCGGAACTCAGGGTGGAACTGCGACCCGACCATGAATGGATGACCGCGCAACTCGCTGACCTCAACCAAAAGGCCGTTGGGGGAGATGCCGCTGGCGATCAGGCCGCGCTGTTCGAGAATGGCACGGTAGGCGTTGTTGACCTCGTACCGATGCCGGTGGCGCTCAGAGACTTCGTCGGCACCGTAAGCGGCATGGGCGCGGGTGCCGGCCTGCAGCCGGCAGGGATAGCTTCCCAGCCGCATCGTGCCGCCTTTTTCGGAGACGCCGGACTGCTCCGGCATCAAGTCGATGACCGGCAGCCGGGTCGAGGCGGAGAACTCTGTGGAGTTCGGCTCGCTAGTGCCAAAGATGTGCCGGGCGAACTCGATCACCATCACCTGCATCCCGAGGCAAAGCCCGAGATACGGTATGTTGTTTTCCCGCGCCAGCCGTGCGGCGAGGATCTTGCCCTCGATCCCGCGCTCACCAAAGCCCCCCGGAACGACGATGCCATCAACACCGGTGAGAGCCTCAACGATGTTGTCCTCGTTCAGATCTTCGGACTGTATCCAACGGATGTTGATGGCACAGCGATGGTGGGCGCCCGCGTGGATGAGCGACTCCTTCACGGATAGGTAGGCATCGTGCAGCTGCACGTATTTGCCGACGATCGCGATCTCGAGCGTGCGCTCGGGGTGGACAAGCCGATCGATCAGCTGTCTCCACTCAGCGAGGTTACGGACCCCTGCGCTTAGCTGCAACCGTTCTATTACGAAGTCGCCGAGGCCAGCGTCTTCCAGTGTCAACGGTACACGATAGATCGTATCGGCAGTAACCAGAGGAATCACGGCGCGCTGTTCAACGTCACAGAACAGCGCGACTTTGGCGGTCAACTCGTCCGTCACCGGGTGGTCGCTGCGACAGACGATGACGTCCGGCTGCACGCCGATACTGCGAAGCTCACGCACGCTGTGCTGCGTCGGTTTGGTTTTTAGCTCGCCGGAAGCACCGATGTACGGCAGGAACGCGACGTGGATCGAGAGAATGCTCTCTCGCGGCTCCTCGTTGCGCATCTGGCGGATCGCTTCCAGAAACGGCTGGCTTTCGATGTCGCCAACCGTGCCACCGACCTCGATGATCACGACTTCGACGCCAGTTTCGGCAGCGACCGCACGGATGCGGGCCTTGATCTCGTTGGTGAGGTGCGGCACTGCCTGGATCGTGCCGCCCAGGTAGTCGCCTTTACGTTCCCTGGCGATGACGGCCTGATAGATTTGGCCTGTCGTCACCGAACTGGCGCGGGTGAGGTCCTGGTCAATGAAGCGTTCGTAATGACCGAGGTCGAGGTCCGTTTCAGCACCGTCGGCGGTCACAAAGACCTCGCCGTGCTGATATGGCGACATCGTGCCTGGATCGACGTTTAGATAGGGGTCGAGCTTCTGGACCGAGACGGAGAGACCGCGGCTCTTGAGGATACGACCGAGGGCGGCGGTGGTGATCCCTTTCCCTACGGAACTAACCACTCCACCAGTGACGAATATGTACTTCGGCATACCGCCTCATTGTGAACTTGCGGTGAACCCGCCGTGGACTTGCACCGTCTGGAACGGGGAAGAATTTCTCCCCCAATCGTACCTTCGCGGGGCTTTCTCGTCAACGGAATTCGACGCCTATTGGCTCAACTGTTCAAGCATTCTAGCTGAAGCGGACTCGTTGCTTGCGATGGCTGAGTTTGAGCCAGCGGCAAGACTCTGGCGCAGCGCGCCTGTCCGAGTATATCGCGGCAGAGCACCTCCACAGCCCTTGCGAATGTAAACCAAAAAGGGCGGCCCCAATTCGGGGCCGCCCTTCGGAGTCGGTGGGAACGGGCCAGATCAGGCGGTTGCGCCTGCGTGAATCATTGGGATGACATCTTCGAGGCCGAGCGACTGCAGCTTGGCCGAACTGGGCTTGCTGGTCTCCGGATCCCAGTCGCAAGCCTGCAGATACTCTCGTTCCATAGTCGCCGTGTCCAGGCCGAAGTTCGCATGCGGGCCTGATGTCAGGACCGCGCTCGACATCCGCGCCGGCACCTCGCGCTTGGCGGGGTTGCCGCCTTCCCGCACTTCGAAAGCCATGCGGAGGTTGGCGATCCGCTCACCAACTTCCAGGAGCTCCTCTTTGGTCATGTCCCAACCGGTCGTCATATTGATCCAGTCGGGGATCTTGGCCGTGTTGGCGGCCATCATCACGAACTGGCAGTGGCCGGCGGCGTTGACGATGTGCATGTACTCCGAGGCGCCTTTGTGATGCGCACCACGGCCTTCCGCAACCGTGCGGTCGCGCTGCGCTGCGGGAATCATCCCGAAACGACGGTTGCCCTCGTACTGGGTGTGGCGGGCGGGCGTCGGGTCGAGCTTGTAGGTGGTGTGATACTCGGGTTGCAGCTTCGGATCGTGCATCGGCAGTTCCTGACCGGCAACGTGCACAGCGAACTTCTCCGAGCCGCGCCCGATTCGCTCGGCCGCCTTCTTCACGCCATCGGCGAGCACATCGCCAATGCCCTCCCGTTTGCCCATCATTTCGAGCAGCTTGATCACCGCTTTGTCGTCGCCCCAGTGCAGCTCGAGGCCATCGGTGTCCTCTTTAGTGAGGATGCCGTTCTCAAAGCACTCGATCGCGAAGGCGATCGTGGCGCCGGCTGAGATCGTGTCGAAGCCATAGGCGTTGCAGAGGTGGTTGGCGTAGGTCAACGAGTCCAGGTTGTTGTTCAGCGCCATCGTCCCGAACGCCGCCATGGTCTCGTACTCGGGGCGGTGCGTGTGATGCGGATAGGGGTAGTCAGCGTTATCCGATTCTTTCGACTCGGCGCCGCAGGCGAGCGGGCAGTGCCAACAGGCGTAGTGCTTATCCATTTTCTCGTTGACGACGGGGCCTTGCAGCCCGGCGACATCGGGGAAATCTGTCTGTCCCACACCGCCCCAGTTCTTCACTGGCGAGTCGCCGCTGTGGGCGGACATCGCCGTGATGCCCGTCGTGCCGAAAGTGCGGAAGAAGTCGGCTGTCGGCTTGACGAACTCGGAAAGGCCGATCCTGACCTCGCCAAGCGTTTGCTTCGTCTGCACCATGATATTGCGTGAGGGCACGACCACAAGTGCCTTCAGCTTCTTGGAGCCCATCACGGCGCCGACGCCGCTGCGCGCCGCAAGCCTGCCGTGGTCGTTGCAGATGCCAGAGATCAAGGACATCGTTTCGCCCGCCTGGCCAATGTCTGCCACACTGGTGCGCTTGCCGTAGCGCTGCATCAGGATTTGCTCGGTCTCGATCGCATCCTTGCCCCACAGGTCGGTTGCGTCCTCGATCGAGACTTTGTCGTCCTGAATCAGCACGTAGACGGGCTTCGACGAGGCGCCGAAGAACATCACGCCATCCCAACCGGCGTGCTTGAGGTATGGACCGGTGTTGCCTCCACAGTTAGCGTCGCCCCAGCCACCGGTAAGCGGCGACTTGCAGACCGCCTGGAAGCGCTGGCCGAACAGGGGAGTTCCGGTCATCAGTCCGGGGAAGATACCGAGCATGTTGTCCGGACCGAGCGGGTCGGCGCCCTGGGGCACGCGGTCTAACAGCATGCGTGCGCCGAGCCCGTAGCCGCCGAGGTACTTGCGGTACATTGAGTCTGGGAGATGCTCCGGAGTTATCTCACCCGTCGTGAGGTTGACGCTAAGCACCTTGCCGTTGAAGGCCCTTTCGGTAGTTGCCTGTTCCTGTCCTGATGCTGTGACCAACGGGTTCCCCTTTCCTGCAGTAACGCGTGCAGCACGGTAATTGCGCAAAAGCGAGCCGGACTCGATTGCGGCCACATGCCGGACATAAGCATAGCCGCTCATGCCGGGGGATGATAGATGTCTGCGTGGCGGGCTCGTTTGCTGCATTACCGTCGGGCCGCGCCGGTGCAGATCCTGCGCGTCGCGCCATTACCCTGGCCGTGGAAGCGCTGGATCATCTGGGCGATCTCGCCACGCTACGGCATCGGTGTTTGCGCGATCATTCAGGACGAAGCTGGCGATGTTCTCTCGCTGCTCTCTGCGTATTCGCGCCAGTGGCAACTGCCCGGCGGCGGCGTCAAATATGGTGAGAGCCTGGAGCAGGCGGTGCGCCGTGAGGCGAAGGAAGAACTTGGCCTGCAGCTTTGCGATCTTCGATTGACAGTGTTGCTGGATGACACCTCGGGGCGGGGCCTCCACGCCGTCTATCGCGCATCCCTCGCCCCAGGCCGGATTCAGCTGAGCGAAGAGCACACCCGTTGGCGCTACGCAAGCGTAGAAAACCTGTCGCCGTTCTTCCGGCGCTGCGTAGCGAGAGCGCTCGCTTCGCCGGCACCCTCTATCGCCACAGATACGATCAATTACACGGAGTAGGCCGGCAGGATCTCCGGATCACCAGCGTTCGCCGGCAAGCGCCCCGATGCGGTCAACGGCCAGCGCTTCTGTTGCACTGGCGCGGCGGATGTACATCGCCCCCGCGCGCCTGCCACCATTCGAGATTACGTCGCCGCCATTGGGATAGGGAAACAGCGACGCCAGGCGCGATAGCTCGAGCACCACGGCGCTGTATGCGTCTCCGGCTTCCGACAGGGCAACCGATCGACCCGGGTATAACGGAGCGACGGCCCTGAGGAACGCGGCGGCGTCAGAGCGTGCGGATTGCAGTGCCTGGATGCAGTACGACTGCCCGTGCGGCGAGATTACGGCCTCGCCTTCAAGAAGTTGGGCCCAGCGCGCATATGCCGCAAGGCCGGTGGGCGCCGCTGGCATGCCAGCCACAGTACCGCTCTCTCCGGCGATGGCATAGTCGCAAGCAAAGCGCAGCACCCTGCCAAGCACGTCTGCTGGGTCGGACTTCACTTGCTTTTCGGGGACAATGACGCGCAGAGGCTGCGGACGGGCAGGGGATGGCCATTGGCTGACCGGAATGCGCTCGCCATATTGGCCGCTGACTGTCGTGGCCGCGATCAGGTCGTCGCCGTCGTAGCCGCGAACGATGCCGAATTCCGGCAGATGCAGCCCAAACGCCATAGCCGGGCGTCCATGGTCGATCGACCGGCGCAGTTGCTTGAGCGCCTCCTTCCTGCGTCGATCGAAGTCATCCGCGCCAGCGCTCGCCTCGATCGATCCAAACCGCCAGCCGCAGTGCTCATACAGCTTCAGGGCAGACCTGGCGCTGAAGTTGTTCGGACCGTCCACGCCGATTTCGCCGTCAGGCCCAGAGGTAATGGCCAGGCGAAATGCGTGCCCGGACAGGGCGCTAACCTGCCACACTGGCTTATCTCCACCAAGTGCCCGCAGGACGCCTGCCAGCGCTCCGACCGCCGATGTCCAGTTGGATTCATACGTGGCAGCGAGCAGGCGCGACATCGCCGCGAGTGTAGCATGCGCCAACGGCCTCTTCCCCGAAGCGGAGTAGCGAGCATACTGATGGCATGGAGATTTAGACTCACGGGATGAGACGCTCTGACTGAAACGAAACTCCGCTACCGGCGAATAGTCGCCAAGTTCGGCACGAACCTGCTCACGGCCGGCACAGAACGTCTCGACCTCGAGATGATGGCCGCGCTGGTCGGTCAGGTCGCGCGCCTGGTGCGACGGGGCGCCGAGGTGATCATCGTCACCTCTGGCGCGGTCGCCGCCGGACGTCACCGCATGGGCAGCCCCGAGCACCGCCGCCGCGATGTCACGTACAAGCAGGTACTGGCTTCGATCGGCCAGACGCAGCTGATGCAGGCATACGATCAGCTTTTTTCGTGGCACGATCTCGTGGTCGGTCAGACACTGTTGACGCGTCGCGATATGTCAGACCGTGCCAGCTACCTGAACGCCCGCAACGCCTTGCAGGGGCTGCTGGACGTCGGCGCGGTGCCGATCGTCAATGAAAACGACGTTGTGGCGACCGACGAGATTGTTGAGGCGCGAATCGGTGACAACGACAATCTTTCCGCCTACGTCGCTAACCTGATCGATGCGGATCTGCTTGCGATCCTGACGAACATTGACGGTCTCTATACCGCCGACCCGAACGTCGATCCTGCAGCGACCCTGGTTCGGCGCGTCGATCACGTTGACGCCTCGATCGAGCAGCTTGCCGGCAAGGTGATTAACGAGCGTTCGCGGGGCGGCATGGTGACAAAGCTGCAGGCCGCACGGCTTGCCACCGGCTCCGGCGTCGATGTCGTGATCGCCAACGGCCATGTGCCGGATGTGCTCCCGCGACTCGCTGCCGGTGAGGAGATAGGCACCCTGTTTCCGTCGTCAGTGGATCGCATGGAGAGCCGCAAACGCTGGATCCGTGCCGGCATCGCGCCCCGCGGCCGGATCACCGTCGATGCGGGTGCAGCGCGAGCACTGGTCGTGCAACGCCGAAGCCTGCTTCCAGCCGGTGTCTCCGGCGTGGAGGGCCGCTTCGAGCCCTACGACCTTGTGGAGATCATCGCCGAAGACGGCCACAGACTGGGAACGGGCATAGCCCGCTACAGCGACACCGATATCAGGCAGATCCAGGGCGGACGCTCGGACCGCATTGCCGGTGTGTTGGGGTATACCCACGGGAACGAGGTCGTTCACAGCAACGATCTCGTGTTGGAGTAATATCAATCCCGCGAAACGGCGACGCATGCTTCCGCGCAGTCTCCCTCACTCCTCTTATCCTCTCTCCCAATTCTGGGCGAGAGGACGATAATTGGTTGCGTTGCACGCGGTTGGTTACAGTGGCGGGAGCCCCCTTCGCCCAGAATTGGGAGAAGGGGGTTGGGGGATGAGGGCTCGGGGCGGATGGCCGAGAATACGCACTGACCGGCCGTTCACGGCTATGTATCAGGTCAGTTTCGAGAGGAAGCGCCCGAACTTTGCGACCGCCTGTGGGTGCTCGTTCAACACGTAGTCGTAGAGCGCGACCGGGATGCCGAACGAGTAGGTCGGGTAGGCGTGAATACTGCCGATCACTGCGTCCACGGTAAGGTTATTGTTCATCGCCAGCGTCATTTCGTTGATCAGCTCGCCCGCGTTGGCACCTGCAATGTGGCAGCCAATAAAGCGCCGCTTGCCATCGATTAAGAACTTCATCATGCCAACTGTGTCCTGATCGGTGATCGCCCGTTCGAGCGCTGTATAGGGGAAGCGCACGACGCTGAACTCTTTGCCCGCCTTGTTCGCCTCGGCTTCGGTGAGGCCAGCATGGGCGATCTCCGGGTCGGTGAATGTTACCCAGGGCACGATGCCGGGGCTGAACTTCTGTTTGATTGGCAGGAATATATTGCGGACCGCCTGCGCTGCCTGGTAGCCGGCGAAGTGCGTGAACTGCATCCCGCCCACCACGTCGCCGGTTGCGAAGATCCCTTCCTGCGCCGTCTGCAGGCGATCGTTGACCTGTATGCCTTTCGGCGTGTACTTGACGCCGGCGGCTTCGAGCCCGAGGCCTTCCACGTTGGGCGTGCGGCCGACGGCGACGAGGATCTCGTCCACCCGCAGCTCGCCCGCGTGATCGCCCGACACGGTGAGCACCTTGTCTCCGCCATCGATTCGCACAGACTCAAGAGCCGTGTTGTACCAGACCGCGAGCCCTTCATCAGTGAAGGCTGCTTCAAGCATGTCCACCAGCTCGCCCTCGTCACGCGGTAACAGGCGGTCGGCACGTTGTAGCACCGTGACCTCTGAGCCGAGGCGGCGCAAGGCCTGGGCAAGCTCGCAGCCGATCGGGCCGCCTCCCACAACGCCGACGCGCTTCGGCAGGTTCTGCAAGTCGAAGAGGTCCTCGTTGGTGATGTAGCCTGCTTCTTCAAGGCCGGGCACTTCAGGTTTCGCCGGACGAGAACCGGTACAGATCAACGAATATTTGGTGCTGATACTCGTGTTGCCGGCCTGACCGGTTTGCACCGTGTGGGGGTCGAGGAAATGGCCTCCACCGAGGAAGACATCTATCCCCGACTCGCGCAGATTTTGCTCCGAATCGATCTCGCCCACTCTGCTGATCGCCGCCTGAACGCGGCCGTTCACGGCGCCGAGCGACGGAGCGAGCGGGCCGGGAAGGAGCCCGAATCGGTCAGCGGTCGCCAGCTCGTGGGCAACGCGAGCGCTTTTGATCAGCGACTTGCTGGGAACGCAGCCGTAGTAGAGGCAGTCGCCGCCGAGCCGGGTCTTGTCGATGAGGGCGATCCGTTTCTCGGCAAAGAACCGCGCGACTTTGGCAGCAGTGAGACCGGCAGATCCGCCGCCGATGATGGCGAGGTCGTAGTCGTACGTGGCCACGGCAAGCTCCTCCGAATTGTCGAGAAGGGACTACAGCCAATATCCACTGATATCGACGGTCTTTCCGGCGCAGCATACTCCAAATCGGTCACGCCTTTGTACGCGGCGTCACGGGAGTTGGATCAGATCTCACGTTGCGGTTCGGGCCGTTCAGGGGGTCTTTCCCGATGGCAGAGCGGGTTATGCATATAATGACGGAGCTAAGACATATGCCGGAGGGAACCAGCGATGGCCGAGTACAGCTTCGAGCGTGAAGCGCGCACGCCCTACTCGGAGGTCTTCACAATCGAGAGCGACGATGGCTCCGATGTGGGTCGGGTTGACCTCCACTACACGCCAAGCATCGCCTACGCGACACTTTGCGTCGGTGAGGCGCTGACCGAGGAAGATATCCAGGAGCTGATTGGCCAGATCGATGAGCGGCTGGTTATGACCAGCGATCCGTATCGCGAAGACTTCATTGTCACCGTCTGGACCGGCCGGGAAACCGGGGTGTACTCGGATGAAGGCGATGACGATGAGGACGAAGAGGAAGAGGGTTCCTAGTCCACATCAGCCCCAGCCGGCGACTGCGTCTGCCACGAGCCGGTTCAGGCGATCGGCCTGCACGGGAAGCATGAGGTCGCTGAAGCTGGCGATGCGGTCGCCGGCAAACTGAATCGCGCTCGCTGAATCGCCGACATCGTCGCTCGCTGCAGCTTCATCAGCCAGCTGTTGGGCGATCGTCTCCAGATGCGTTTCGATGAGGGCCGACAGGATTGCCCGTTGCTGCGCGGTCAGGCTGTCGGGGTCCGGCTCGGACTCGGCGCCGATCGCTTCGAGCGCGGCGTTGCGTCCGAGCATACGCAGAAGCTGCACAAGCCCCGGGTAGGTCATCATCGCACCCTCCGCGGGGCCATTGTACCGATGTAGCCGCTTGGCCATGTACCAACGTTCCAATGTGGCGACTACACCGCGTCAGGGAGTCCAGATGATCATTATTGTGGGCGGAGGAGTAGGCGGGCTCGTCTGCGCCCGCGTACTCTCCCGTGCCCGCGCCCCTTTTGCGCTATACGAGCGAGAGGATCAGGTCGGCGGACGTGTTCGGACCGATGTCACGCATGAAGGCTTCAGGCTCGACCGCGGCTTCCAGGTGTTGTTCACGCGTTATCCCGCAGTGCGCCGGCACCTGGACCTGGAACAGCTTGGCATCCGGTCTTTCACCCCGGGCGCGGTCGTACACGGGCCAGCGGGCGAGCGCGATGAGATCGACGATCCGATCCGCGTGCCTGCGAAAGTCTGGCGTACACTCCGCTCGCCCGTGCTCTCGCTGGCTGACAAGGGCCGGATCGCACTGGAAGCTGCCGATCTGCGGTTGCGCACCGCCGAAGGGATCTGGACGGATAGAGACACGACCACGCTTGCCTATCTTCACGAGCGCAATATTTCATCGCGCTCAATCGAGCAGTTTTTCCGCCCGTTCTTTGGCGGCATCTTTCTTGATCGCTCGCTCAACACGAGTTCAAACGTCTTCCGGTTCAACTACAAGATGCTCGCTGAAGGCGACACCGTGGTGCCGGCATACGGCATGGGTGCAATTCCACTGCAACTGGCGGCAACGCTCCCGCCCTCCGCCATCCGGCTGGGGCAGGCAGTCGATCAGCTCATGCGGGAGGGCGGCCGAGTTTCCGGCGTGCGTACAGGAGGGGAGGACGTACCTGCGGATGCAGTAATCCTCGCTGCCGATGGCCCGAACGCAGCCGCACTATCCGGCCTCGATCTTCCGCGCTCCGGGCTCGGAGTGACAACAGTCTACTTCGCTGGACCCGAGCCACTCGCGATACACAAAAAGGTCATCCTCAACGGAGGCGCCAGCGGCTACATCAACCAGGCGGTGCAGATCAGCAATGTTGCGCCTGAATATGCTCCGCCGGGGGAACATTTATTGTCGGTGACGGTGCTCGGTGTCAATTCCGACTCGGACAACGAGATAGAGCAGCGTGTCCGGTCGGAACTCTCCGCCTGGTTCGGACCCGAGGCCGTGGATCGGCAGCGGCTGCTTTCGCTTTCGCGGATTGCGTTCGGTCAGTTCGAGCAACCGGCCGGGTTCGCTGCGTCGCTTCCCTCTGTGCGCACTGGCATTGCCGGACTGTACAACGGCGGCGAATCGACACGCGCGAGCAGCATCAATGGGGCAATGGAAGCAGGTGAGGCCGCAGCCCTGGCGGTACTGGATGACTTGAAGCGAGGGTGAGCCGGGAGCGACCTGCCTACTTCCGGCTGGGGCGTACCATCACAAGCCGGTTGGTCCAGCGCTCCGGGCCGATCTGCTCCAGTTGCAACACCCGAATGACCCGGTACATTCGGGCATCGGAGTTGCCCTCTAACCCCATCTGGATGACGTCCCCCGACGAGAACTCGGTGGGAGTCACTACGCGGCCAAGCACCTCTCCGGACGCGTCTTCAGATGCGAGCGCGAATGTCGTCATCATGGTCGACCCCGTGGTGTCCAGACTGTGGCCCCGGACTATTGTAAACCGCCTCAGACTACATAAACTCTTGCGGCGGCTCGCTGGTACCGATATAGTCAACCAAATCATTCACGGTGGTCAGACCAACATACCATCGGACGCCTCCAGAGAGAGCGACCGGGCAGAGCGACAGGGAGCGGGACTTGGACATGCCGCGGGCGGAGCAGCAATGACGCAATACATCATCAGACGCCTGTTGCTCATGATCCCCACGGTCCTCATCGTCACCGTGGTCCTGTTTGCACTGCTACGGCTTACGCCCGGCGACCCGGTTCGAGACCAGTTCGGGATTGACCTCACCCCGCAGAACTACCAGGCCCGCAAGCACCAGCTCGGGCTCGACCGGCCAATGCCGGTGCAATATGTGGAGTGGGTAAGAGGACTCACGCGGCTTGATTTCGGCAAGTCGACCCGTACGCATGAGCCGGCGCGCAAGGTGATCTTCGAGCGTTTCCCGGCTACGATGGAACTCGCACTGCTCGCCTTCGTAGTGGGTCTCGGTATTTCGATCATTCTGGGCACGCTGTCTGCGATCTACAACCGTACCTGGCTGGGTCCGAGCGTGACCGTGTTCGGCCTTGCTTCGGTCTCGATTCCGGGGTTCTTCGTCGCGACGCTGCTGGTGTATTTCGTCACGTTTAAGTGGCGTCTGATGCCGTCGCCTCGCTACATCCCGTTTAGCACGAATCCAATCGACAATTTGAAATACATCATTCTGCCTGTAATCGCCCTCAGCCACAGTGCCCTCGGCGGGCCGACCCGGATCATTCGCTCGAATGTGCTTGAAGCGCTGACGCAGGACTACATCCGGACGGCCAAATCGAAAGGACTCAGCGAGTTTGTCGTCGTTGTCCGACATGGGTTGAGGAACGCGATGTTACCGAGTGTAACGCTGATCGGGCTCGGCGTGGCGACGCTCTGGGAAGGCGCGTTCATCATCGAGCAGATCTTCAACTGGCCGGGCGTTGGCCGGTTGGCGCTCACCGCATTGAGAGGCAAGGATTACCCAATCGTTCAGGCGATAGTTTTGATGGCCGCGCTGAGCATCTCGTTCGCTAACCTCGCTGTCGACATCCTGTACGCAAAGCTGGATCCGAGGATTAGCTATGTCAGCAAGCGATAGCAGCATTCTCGCACAGCAGATACCCCTGACCGGGCGCGATATCACCCGTGGACGTTTGGGCGGTTTTCTCCGTCTGACCCGACGCTATCCGCGTGTGTTTGCATGCATTGCATTCCTGCTGCTTATCTGGGCGGTCAGCCTGAGCGCATCGCTACTCGCTCCGTACGATCCATATGCCGTTAACACGCACAATTTGACCGCCGCGCCGGGTTGGTCGCATCTGCTTGGCACGGACGAACTCGGCCGCGACTCGCTGAGCCGGGTGCTGTACGGCGGCCGGCTGTCGGTCGTAGTAGCAATCGTCGTCGTTGTACTCAGCTCGTCGATCGGGATCAGCCTGGGTCTCGTGACCGGCTTCTTTGGCGGCTGGCTGGACCTGCTGGTCGGCCGCTGGGTGGACGCACAGCTTGCCTTCCCCGGCCTGCTACTTCTTCTGGCCGTGTTGTCTACGTTCGGACAGAACCTGTATAACGCGGTCCTGGTCATCGGCTTGCTGGGCTGGACGAGCTTCTACCGGCTGACGCGCGGGCAGGTGCTGCAGGCGCGGGAATTTGAGTTTGTGAACGCCGCGCGGTCGATCGGAGTGCGAAACTGGCGAATCATGTGGCGGCACATCCTCCCTAACATCGCGAACCCGATCATCGTTGTCACCTCGCTGGTAGCCGGCGGCGCAATTCTCACGCTCTCTACGATTAGCTTCCTGGGTCTCGGCGCCCAGCCACCCGAAGCCGAGTGGGGCTCCATGTTCTTCAAGGCCTTAGGCGATTTTCGCCTGCATCCCTGGCTGATTTTCGGGCCGGGCATTGCGGTGTTCTTGACTGTTTTCGCCTATTACATCCTAGGCGATGCCCTGCGTGATGCGCTTGACCCGCGCCTGCGTGGGCGGTAACCGCTCGCCGATCGGGCGGCATGGTGGAGGCGGTGCGGATGGGATGATCTAATCGCAGAACAAAACCTGCCCGGTTTGGGCTACGTTACAAAGAGGGAGATGAAAAACAATGGGCAACAGACGGCTGCTGGGAATCGCGGCGGCTTCGGCGATTTCGCTGGCACTGGTCGCGTGTTCCAGCAACAACAATAAGTCCAACAACGGCAACAACACGGCAACTCAGGCGCCTGCCGCTTCGGCGGCAGCTTCGGCACCGGCCGGGGCATCTGCCGCCGCTGGAGGCAGTCCTGCTGCAGGCGCGTCGGCAGCGGCAAAGCCCGCCGCCTCCGCAGCACCCGCCGCAGCGAAGGTACGGCGCGGCGGAACACTCAACCTGGCCACCGCGCTCGACGCCAAGGGCTTTGACCCGATGGTTTCGAACGATGTCTACAGCGGTTACCTTGTCAGTCAGGTGTACGACGGGCTGGTTCTGTTCGACAAAGATATCAAGCCAGTCGGCTCGCTGGCCGATAGTTGGGACATCAGCGCTGACGGCAAGACCTACACGTTCCACCTGCACAAAGGCGTCAAGTTTCACGACGGCACCGACTACAACGCCACGGCTGCGAAGTTCAGCATGGACCGCATCCGCACTAACAAAGCGTCCGTCGGCTACTCTGACTGCGGCGAGAACGTCGTTACCAACACCGAGGCGGTTGATGATTTAACCTTCCGCCTGACGCTTGCCGACCCTTTTGCCCCCTTCCTGACCAAGCTGACCGGTCGCTGTGGCGCCGCAGTTTCGCCAACGGCCGTACAGAAGGCTGGCGATGACGCGTTCGGCCTGAATCCGGTTGGCACCGGCCCGTTCAAGTTCTCCGAGTTCAAAAAAGATGACCATTACTCGGTGGTCAAGAACGACAACTACTGGCGCATGGGCGCCGATGGTAAAGCGCTGCCCTACCTGGACAAGGTTAACTGGCGGGTGATGACCGATGACAACGCCCGCCTGCAGGCATTGCTCACCGGCGAGTTGGACCTGACCGCTGTCGCCGACAAGGACATAGACACAGTAAAGGCCGCTTCGGATATGGTCGTCGAACAGCAACCTGGCTTTGGCTGGGGCGGCTTTATGCTGAACGTCTCAAAGCCACCGTTCAACAACAAGGCGCTGGCCCAGGCGGTTGGATTTGCGATGGACCGGGACGAGTTCATCCGAGTGATCAATAAGGGTCTGCGGGTCAAGGCGGAGAACGGCCCGATTCCGCCGCCTCTGAAATGGGCGGTAGATGAAAGCTTCAAGCCGATCACGAGCGATCCGGTAAAAGCAAAGGCGAAGCTGGCCGAAGGCGGGCAGCCGAACGGCTTCTCGTTTACGATGCTTGCCGACACGAGCAGCCCTGTGACGCAGCAGTCGCTTGAACTCTGGCAGGCACAGTTGAAGAAGGTCGGGATCGACATGAAGATCGAGTCCGGCGACTTCAACAACGTGGTAGTGAAGCGTTCACTCGCAGGCGACTTCGACGCCTCCGCCGTCACTATCTCAGGCGGCATCGACCCTGACTCCTGGATCTATAGCACCTTTCACACGGGTGGACCGTTCAACATTCCGCACCTGAGTGACCCGGCCCTTGACAAGCTTGCCGAGCAAGGCCGCCAGGAGAGCGATCTCAACAAGCGGGCCGACTACTACAAACAGGCGACCAAAATCGTCATGGACTACAGCCCATGGGTGATGGTGAGCTATGCTGTCGATCGCTTCACCGGCAATAAGAAGGTTCAGGGCTGGCACCTCGGCACCTGGGCGGCCCAGGGCTATATGGAGTACTGGAAGACCTCTGACTAGGGGAATGAACCAGCCTCATCCAGTGGTCTGAACTATGCAAGGGGCGCCGGCATAACAAATGCCGGCGCCCCGGCTGCGTTTTGGTCTGGGCCTGCCGGCAGCAAGAGCCGTGGACTGTGCACGGGCTGCGTGATACAGTTCGGCCAGATAAACGGTTAAGGAGACGCTGCTTTTTGAACAAGACGCGCAAGGTCGGGCTGGGTAAACGGCGTAAGCGAATCGCCAAAATCCACGCTCTCGAAAACAATACTGCGACCCCGCAAAAGGGTCCTCGCGCCGAGAAAACTCGCAGCGCTTCGATCCCAACTCTGGCTCTCACCCCGCTGCCGCGGCGCTAGCGTGGTGCAGCAGTGGGCCGAGCCCTCTTCCCTCCATCCCCCTTCTCCCAATTCTGGGCGAAGAGGGCGTTCCAGTGGCGTGCTCACGGGTTGCTCGAACATCTCGGCGCTCGATCCTGGAATAAACACCGCTGCAACCAGACTCGTGCAATGCGCATCCGGATCGTCCTCTCTCCTGGAATCTGGAGTGAGGATAAGACGAGTGAGGGCAGTTCGTTGAGCGAGCGCCGCGCTTCTAACACCGTTGTCTCTGACCGCCAGCAGGGCGAGAAGAGGGCGGCAGCCGTAGCTGCTGTGCAGGCGGAAGTCCGTTCTGGCATGGTGGTCGGTCTTGGCACGGGCACGACGGCGCGCTTCGCTCTTGAAGAGCTATCGCGTCTTATCCGGGAGCAAGGACTCGAGCTCCGTGGTGTACCAACCTCAAACGAGACAGCACAGCTTGCACTAGGCATGGGAATTCCGCTGACAGATCTGTCGAACGTGCCGAATGTATATATCGACGGCGCGGACGAAGTGGATGGGCGGCGGAACCTGACTAAAGGCGGCCACGGCGCGATGACGCGCGAGAAGTGCCTCGCGGTCGCTTCGCGCCGGCTCGTCATCATAGCTGACGAGTCCAAACTCGTGCGACGCCTGGCATGGCCGGTGCCGGTGGAGGTGCTGCCTTTCGCAGAACCGTACGTGCTGCGCGAGTTACACCGGCGGTTTCCGGGCTGTCTTCCGGCCGTGCGGATGCGGCAGGGCGAGCGGTTCACCACAGACAGCGGCAACCATGTCATCGACCTGGGTTTTGGTCCGGCGCGGCCTGCGCCCGGCCAGCTCGCTGCTGCGCTTCGGAGCATCGTGGGGGTCGTGGAGCACGGGCTATTTGTTGCAATGCGCCCGACCGTCTACGTAGCGGGGTCGGCTGGAGTTCGTGTGCTGGGGTGAGTGGCGACGGATCAGGCCAGCACCGGCACAGCGTACGGGCCTTCCGGCATCACAGCGACCCGGGCGTCAGCGTTCTGGCCAACGATTTCAGCAAGCGTCCGCTCGATGGATAAGCACGGCCGCAGATGGGCAGCGCGGATCTGTTCCTCGCTCAGACCGCCACAGAAGGCATATACGTCCGCTTTCTCCTGCACGAGTGCCTGCACCTGTGCCTGCCACTGGTCGGGGACCGTCTCAGCGCCGTTGTGCAGGGATGCCATGATTTCAGCCCGGTTGCGGGCAGCCGAGAGGATGGCGCCGTAACGACCGTGCTCGGGTATGCCGTCGCGACACTCGGCCGCGAGAATGATCGCGCCGCCGGGCTTCACGATCCGTGCTGCGGCAGATAGCCCTTTGATCGCCTGGTAAAGGTTCTGGTCGAGCGGGTAGCCGCCGTTGGTCGTGATCACGACATCGAATAGCCCTTGCACGGGACATTCCTGCGTTCGCGCTACGAATTTGCAGCCTGCTGCGTGGGCGCTATAGCCAGACCCGGCGAAGACGCCGGTGATCGATCCGGCCTGGTTCACGGTCACATCCAGAGTGAACGTCGGTGGCGCCATCGCCACGACTTCGCGCAATAACTCCTGCACGGGGTTACCGACGACCTGGCCCCAGGTTGCTGCCGGATGGCCGATTCGACGGGCGTCATGGCAGTACAGCACCGTCTCCAGCCCGGCGACACCAGGGCAGACCCCTTTCGGACCGCCGCTGTACCCGGCAAAGAAGTGCGGCTCGATCAGACCGGCGATGATACGCACGTCGGCATCGAGGTAAACCCGATTGAGCAACGCCGGCGCTCCCTGTGAGGTTGTACCGACCTTGACGAGCATGCCGTTGTCGCGTGCGTCGTGATTGACCACGGTGTAGCGCTCGACGATATCTGCCCCGAGCATCCGCTCCAGTTCCTGCGGCGTGTTGCTGCGATGCGTGCCCGTCGCGCTCAACAACGTCACCCGATCCGGACCAAATCCTGCAGTATTAAGCTCATCCATGATGGCAGGTACCACACGGTCGGATGGCATCGCCCTTGTCACGTCGGGAAATACGAGCACAACCCGGCGTCGGTCTCGGATGAGCCCTGGTAGCGAAGTACCAGCCTGCGGTGTGCGCATCGCCTCGCGAAGCGCGTCGCGCTCGTCGTCGAGGCCAGGTACAGGGCTCGATTTCACTACCGTTGAGCCGTTCGGCACCTCGATCTCGATCCCGGTTTCACCGTAAGCGAGGCGGACCAGCATATCTTTTCCCCCAATGGAGCGGCTTGCGCCATTCTAATTCCTCCCTGGCTCGACCTCGCGTGTTCACCGGCAGCGGTTAGAGGTCCGGCTATCGGACCGCGTCTCTACCAGGCGTTGCTCCTCCGGACACCGATCGTGCTCGACTTCCGCCGCGCAAACAGAAGCACCCCCGGCGAATGACGCCGAGGCTGCCTTTGGTTACACCGGATCAGCGACTACGCCGCCTGCGAAGGCTCCGTAACCCCGTCCGGTTTGTCTTCGTCGGGCAAGAAGGTGTAGGCCCCCTCGTCGTTGACGTCGGCAAGGACCGTCAGGCCCGGGTAAAAATCGCCTGAAAGTACGCGCCTGGCGAGCGGGTTCTCGATTCGACGCTGGATCACCCGCCGCAGCGGTCGTGCCCCGTACGTCGGGTCGTATCCCTCCTTGACGAGGGCGGCACGAGCCGCCTCGCTCAGTCGGACAGTTACGCCCTTCTCGGTCAGCCGGGCCAGTAGATCGTTTACCTGAAGGTCCACAATTTGCGCGAGTTCTCTCTCGGTCAGCGGCTCGAAGACGACGATCTCATCGATCCGGTTCAGAAACTCAGGTCGGAACGTTTCGCGAAGCGCTCGCTGAGCGGCGGACTCCAACCGCTGGCGCTCTCCCTCAGTCTGCGTGCGGGCGGTGGCGAAGCCGAGGCTCTGACGGCCCATCTCGGCCGTGCCGAGGTTGCTGGTCATGATCACGACCGTGTTGCGAAAGTCCACGGTGCGGCCATGCCCGTCCGTGAGCCGTCCGTCATCGAGCAACTGGAGGAGAGTGTTGAAGACATCCGGGTGCGCCTTCTCGATTTCATCGAACAGGATGACCCGGTAAGGACGCCGCCGCACAGCTTCGGTCAGCCTACCGCCTTCGTCGTAGCCGACATAGCCGGGAGGCGCTCCGATCAGGCGCGAAGTCGTGTGTCGCTCCTGGAACTCCGACATGTCGAAGCGGATCAGCGCATCCTCGTCGTCGAAGAGAAACTCGGCCAGCGCTTTCGCCAGCTCCGTCTTGCCGACTCCAGTCGGACCAAGAAAGATAAAGCTGCCGATTGGACGGCGAGGATCCTTCAGACCCGCTCGGGCACGCCTGAGTGCGTCGGCGAGAACGCCGATCGCTGCATCCTGGCCGATGACGCGGTCGTGCAGGCGGCCTTCCATATCGAGCAGTTTCTCCGCCTCGCCTTCCAGCATTCGGCTGACGGGGATACCGGTGATACTCCCTATCAGCTCAGCGATGTCTGCCTCGTCCACCTCGGTCTTCTGTGGCCGTTCCGTCTCCCAGACGCTTTTCGCCAGCTCATACTCTTCCTGCAACTTCAGGGCATCGCTCTTGATTCGCGCCGCCGCCTCATAGTCCTCAGCCTGAACAGCGACATCGGTCTCCCGCGAAAGCTCGCTGAGCCGGGCCTTAAGCGCTTGCAGCTCTGGCGTCGAGGTCTCGGCGTCGATCACGTGCTTGCTCGCCGCCTCGTCGATCAGATCGATCGCCTTATCGGGCAGAAACCGCTCGGTGATGTAGCGATCGGAAAGTGTCGCCGCGGCTTCGATAGCGCTATCCGCAATCGTGACCCGGTGATGCGCTTCGTAGCGTGGGCGGAGGCCGCGCAGGATCGCGATCGTCTCCTCGACGCTCGGCTCATCGACGTATACTGGCGCGAAGCGACGTGCGAGCGCGGGATCGCGCTCAATGTGCTGCCGGTACTCATCCAGAGTTGTGGCGCCGATCGCCCGCAGCTCTCCTCGCGCTAGTGCCGGCTTCATCATGTTGCTGGCATCGACCGAGCCTTCCGCAGCGCCCGCACCGACGACCGTGTGCAGCTCATCGATAAAAAGGACAACCTCACCTTCAGCCTCACGGACCTCGCTCATCACTGCCTGCAGACGCTCTTCGAACTCACCGCGAAAACGGGAACCGGCCACGAGGGCGCCCATGTCAAGCGCCAGTAGCCGCCGGTCTCGAAGATTTTCCGGCACGTCGCCAGCGACGATCTGCTGGGCGAGACCCT
>JBBRGK010000002.1:0-28128 GCA_038240805.1 Dehalococcoidia bacterium
TGCCCGCAGCAGGCGCGGAAAGACGGCGATGCCGCCACTGGCGATCAGCAGCACCGGCCCGATCATGTGCCAGACGCGGTCCCAGCAGAACGTGCAATCGTCACCGACCGTGTTCATGCTTCCGACCGGAAACAGTTTAAAGTGAACGCCCAGAATCAGGATGAATAGCAGCCCGAGAAAGAAGCTCGGGGTTGCATGCAGAACGGTCGAAAGGACCCGGATTAGATGATCTTCAGCCCTGCCGCGACGCAGCGCGGCGAAGATCCCCAAGGGCACGCCAATCATCAGCGAGATGAAGAGTCCGGCTACAGAAAGCTGCAGGCTGTTAGGAATCCGCTGTTTGATCAACCCGAGCACCGGGCGGTGGTAGTAGAACGAGGTGCCGAAGTTGAGCCGGAGGACGTTTCCCGACCACTTGACGAACTGCAGCGGCAGCGGGTCGTCCAGCCCCAGCGAGTGTCGCAGGACAACGCGGTCGGCGGCGGTGACATTCGGGTTGGTGCCGACCATCAGCGTCACCGGATCGGAAGGCGAGAGGCGCGTCATCAGGAAAGTGATCAGCATGATCCCGATGATCGTCGGAACGGCCTGCAGCAGCCGCCGGGCGATATACCTGCTCATGCCAAACTCCGCCCAACCTTCGAACTACGCCTGCATCGGACTGACCTTAGGTCTTGCTGATCGACCACTTCTCGATATTCCAGGCAGACTGCGGACTCCAGGACTTTGGTTGGAAGCCTTGCAGGGACTTATTGGAGAAGGAGAGCACATCAGGTATGTAAATGTAGGTGTTTGCCGCGTCCTCGTTCAGCAGCTTGCCGAAGGTGCCGTAGGCCTTCTTGCGTGCGGCCATGTTGCAATCAGGTCCGTTCCGGGCGGCCTCCATCGCTTTGTCCGCCTCGGGGTTCGCATAGTGCCAGTTGTTGAGCTGGCCCTTCGTCTCGGCCTGGTCGGAGTGGTAGAAGGGGAAGACCGGCTCGCCCGCTGCTCCGCCGGGCTGCCAGCTCCAGGCTGTACCCTCGCGGTCCAGCACGGTCGGATCGGTTCGCGCGAACAGGGCCGGCAGGGGCAGCAGGTTCGGCGTGATTTTGATCCCGATCGCCGCGTATTGCTCCTGTGCGACCTGGATCGCGGATGCCAGTGCCCCGCCGCCGGTGGCCCCATCGATTCGCATCTGCATCGGCTGACCGTCGGTCCAGCGGTACACCCCGTCCGAGCCCATTTTGGCGCCGGCCCCTTCCAGTAACTGCTTCGCCTTGGCCGGGTTGAAGTCGTACTTGTTCAGACCGCTGCCATCATATGCCCACAGGTCAGGATGCATGTGCGTAAAGGTCTGGGTGCCGTAACCGAGGATGATCTTGTCGATGATTTGCTTAACGTTGAGGCCATACCAGAGCGCCTGGCGGACCTCCTTGACCGCGAGCCAGGGCGCATTCGGCGCCTTCTGGTTCCAGCCGATGAAGAAGTTGTCCTCGACGCCCTTGACGCGGTTAAAGACCAGGTTCTTGTTCTGCTTTAGCTCGTCGACATCCTGGGGACTCGCCCCACCGAACGATGCCTCACCGGCAAGCAGCCCGGCCTTGACTGCCGCTGCGTTCGCGTAGACTTTAACGATGAACTCATCGAGCAACGGCGCCCCTCGAAAGTAGCGGTCGTTGCGCGTCATCGAAACCTGCACGCCGGGCGTGAGCTCTTTGAAAACAAACGGTCCCATTGATGCCGGCGGCGCCATGTTCAGCGGGCTGTCGTCGAGGTTCTTGCTCGTGTCGGTCGTCTTGTTATCCCAGTTTTTGATGAAGTGGTGCATCGGCAGAACGCCCGCCGGTACGAGGCCGATGACCTCCCAGCCAAAACAGGCCGGTCCGCTTCTCTGCACCGTGATCGTCTTCCCGTTGTTGCTCACAACAATGCCGCTCATACTGTCGGTCTTACCCTGGGCATAGTCCATGCCGCCTGCTACGAACCGGGGCAGCGCAGAGAGGAAGGTCTTCTTGCTGCGGGCGATCGCTTCTGCCGTGTACTTGAAATCATCGCCGGTAAACGGCACTCCGTCGCTCCAGGTGAGACCATCCCGCAACGTGAAGGTGCCGGTGAGGCCGTCCGGGGAGAGGTCGAATTTCTCTGCCAGGTTGGGCTCGACTTCGCCGGTATCCGGATTGGATCGCAGCAGGCCGAGATAGAACTTGGTCCAGGCAGCGCCGGAGATGGAGTCGAAGGCGATGATCGGCTGCAGGGATGTGATGTCAGCCGCCACGCCCTGAACGGCGCGCCCGCCTCGCACACCGACCGGTGTTCCGGCCGCCGGTTTGGTAGCTTGCGCGGCCGCCGTGCCTGCGGCCGGTTTTGTGGACTGGGCAGCTGCCGTGCCTGCGGTCGGGTTGGTGGACTGCGTGGCGGCCGTCGTTGCCGCTGACTGGTTCGCCGTTGTCTGGTTGTTGGACTTCGAAGAATTCGTGCAGGCCGCGACCAGGCCGGCTCCGATCGCGCCGATACCTGCCATCAGGCCCTTTAACACGCTTCGCCGGGTATGGACGTTGCCTGGCTTCGGTTGCTGGCGCACGATTCCCTCCTCTATAAGGCCCCGACCGGGGATGCAGGAAGCTCCAGATGCTCGTTGGGCCATGGTCGCTTCACGTATTGAAGCATGTACGCTTCATTGAGGGGCATGTTATCCTTGCCCCGGCAGGCCGTCAATAGGGAGCGGAGCGCGGCAGCGTTTGTGAACGGCGCGGTCGCGAGCACAAGCGGGAGTCGTCTACGAGCATGAAAGCTACGCTGCTTGGCACTGGCATGCCGGCGCCAGACCCGCGCCGCAGAGGTCCGAGCCAGGTGCTCGACATGGGAGACCAGCTCGTGCTGGTCGATTGCGGCGCGGGGGCACTCCATCGCCTGGTCGAAGCTGGCTACACCGGCAAGGGAATTCAGCGGATCGCGATCACCCATCTCCACTCCGATCACATCACCGGCCTCGCCGATCTGCTCTGGGCAGGCTGGCTGCAGCACTGGTGGAACACAC
Organism: Dehalococcoidia bacterium; assembly: GCA_038240805.1. Taxonomy (GTDB): domain Bacteria; phylum Chloroflexota; class Dehalococcoidia; order CAUJGQ01; family CAUJGQ01; genus JBBRGK01. The sequence continues at coordinate 3,017 of JBBRGK010000002.1, forward strand.
CGCCAACAGTCGTCGGGCCGCCCGGCACGGCCGCATTCGTCCACAACCTGGTCGAGGCGTTCGCCTACGACATCCGCGTGCGATCCGTGGAGGGGGGACTGACGCGCGAGGGCCTTGAGCCGGCGGTCGAGGAGATCGAGGACGGCTGGACGGTCGAGGGAGATCGCTGGCGCCTCACGGGGTTCCGCGTGGAGCATGAGCCGGTGGACCAGGCGTTCGGCTATCGCCTTGACGCCGATGCCGGCTCGATCGTCGTCTCCGGTGACACGCGTCGCTCTGAAAACCTGATCCGCCACGCTCAGGACGCCGATCTGCTGATTCATGAGATCGTCTGGCGCCGCGGCATGGACCGCCTGATCGCGAGCACGCCTGAGCCGGGGCAACGGAGCCGCTGGGAGCGGGTGCTCAACTATCACACCCCCTCGGACGAGCTGGGCGAGATTGCGGCCCGCGCTGGCGTGAAGCACCTTATTCTCAGCCATCTCATCTTTGCGGGCGGCACCGCGGACGACCTGCGCGCCGACGTAAGCAAGACGTTCAGGGGCGCGCTGACGGTCGGCGAAGATCTCGCCACTGTCGAGATCCCCTGACGTTCGCCATCAACCACTCCGGGCAGCAACTCCGGTCATCTGCCTGGCAGCGGCGGCCACCGCCGTCTCTGTTTGCGACAGATCGGCCTCGGTGTGCGCCGCAGAGACGTACAGCAATCCTCGCGGAATGACATGGATACCATGGTCGAGCAGCGCCTCGGCGAACCGGCGGTAGGCGGCTGCATCGGCGCGCAGCGTGGCTGCATAGGTATCGACCGGCTCGTTGCTGACAAAAGCATGGGCGACGCCACCGACCTGGTTGACTGCCAGCGGCAGTCCGCTCTGCGCCGACTCTGTCCGGAGAATCGCGGCCAGGCGGGTGCCAGAGGCTTCGAGGTGCGGATAGATCTCGCCGGCCCGCCGCTCGAGCTCGTGAATAGTTGCCACGGCGGCGCTGGCGCAGATCGGGTTGGCGTTGAAGGTGCCGACGTGTGTCACGCGCCCGGAGGCCGCCTCTTCGATCACGTCCGCTCGCCCGCAGACGGCGCTGATCGGGAAGCCGGACGCCAGCGCCTTGCCAAACACCGCCAGGTCTGGCGTTACGCCAAAGCGTTCCTGCGCCCCGCCCAGCGCCAACCGGTAGCCGGTGATCACTTCGTCGAAGATCAGCAGGGCGCCGGCCCGTTGCACGAGCTGCTTCGCCGCCGCCAGGTAGCCGGGCGCGGCGAAGAGGCAGCCGGCATTGACCGCGAGCGGCTCCATAATCACCGCGGCGACATCGTCACCGAGGGCGGCGCGGAGCGCATCAAGGTCATTCCATGCACAAACAGTGACCGAGGCCGAGGCGGCCGGATCCTGTCCGGCCGTGGCGGGTCCGCTATCGTCGTGCCCGGGGGTGCCAATGTGAAGCGGATCGAGCCAGCCGTGATAGTGACCCAGGAACTTGATCACCCGCGTGCGACCGGTGGCAGCCCGGGCGATCCGTAAGGCAGCATGCACGGCCTCGCTGCCGGTGTTTGAGAAGAGGCAACGCTCGGCGCACGGTACCGTGCGGCAGACCGCCTCGGCGAGCTCCGCCTCCAGCTCGTGGCAGGCGCCGTAGCCGATCCCGGTCGATAGCTGCCGCTGCACGGCTTCGATCACCGCTGCGGGAGAGTGACCGAGCAGCATCGGGCCAAACGCGAGCGCGTAGTCGATGTATTCGTTGCCGTCGATATCCCGCAGACAGGCGCCGCGACCTTCGACGAACGTGATCGGAACCGGCCGCTGTCCTGCCCGGAAGGCGGTCGCGACGCCCCCGGCAAGGCTACGGCGGGAGCGCTCGTTTTGCGCACGCGAACCAGCGTAGCGGTCGATGGAGCCCATGCTGCACCTTCTCTCATCGGGCGAGGCTGTGAATCAGGTCGGTCCAGAAAACCGCCGCAAAGGCATCAATGATTCACCGGTTGAAACTTGATCGCTTCATAGAAGGACATGCTATGCTGGGCACTCCGGGCTGTCAATCATCGTTGTTCTCGTGGTTCACCGTTGTCCGCTGTAGAAGAACAGCCTTCGGGACGAACAGTAAACGAGGCGCATCGAATCCTTTGGTCTAGCGCGGAGGAGCGTATGGCGCGGGTCGAGGAGCACCAGGCTCAGCCAAACCGCCCCAATGGCGGCCAGTTTCCGTCCGGGTTTCTGTGGGGCACGGCCACGGCCGCTTACCAGGTGGAGGGCGCCTGGGACGAGGATGGCCGCGGGCCATCGATCTGGGACACGTTCTCACATACACCGGGAAAGATTGAATCTGGCGACACGGGCGATGTCGCCTGCGACCACTACCACCGCTGGCCCGAAGACATCGCGCTGATGCGCGAACTGGGCCTCAACGCCTACCGGTTCTCCGTGTCGTGGACGCGAATCCTGCCCGAGGGGATCGGGCAAGTAAATCAGCGTGGCCTCGACTTCTACCGTCGCCTGGTCGACGCGCTGCTCGAAGCGGGCATTTCGCCGGCCCTGACGCTCTTTCACTGGGATCTGCCACAGCCGCTGCAGGATCGGGGCGGCTGGGCCAACCGCGACACGGTGCACGCTTTTGCTGCCTACGCGGATATCGTGGCGCGGGCGCTCGGCGACCGGGTGCCTCTCTGGATCACGCACAACGAACCCTCGCTACACAGCATCGTTGCGCACGGACTGGGCAAGGCTGCACCCGGGATTGCCGACTGGCGCACCGCTGTGCAGGTCAGCCACCACCTTCAGCTCTCACACGGACTCGCTGTGGCAGCGCTCCGTGCCGCTGGAGCACCAAAGGTTGGAACTACGCTCCTGCTTTCTCCCACCGAGCCGGCAAGCGGCAGCGACCTTGATCGCGCCGCGGCACAACGGTACGACGAGCATTTCAATACGTGGTACCTGGATTCGATCTTTCGCGGGCGCTACCCTGAGAAGCTGTGGTCCTGGTACGAGGCGCATGGCCTGGCGCCGGTCGTGGAAGCGGGCGACCTGGCCACGATCGCGGCTCCGCTCGATTTTCTTGGGGTGAACTACTATCACCGCCGCATCGTCGCACATGACCCCGTTGGACCGTTCGGCCCGCTGGAGTTCCGCGAGGTCGATCCCCCCGGCGGTGAGTATACCGCCATGCACTGGGAGGTGTATCCCGAAGGCTTGCACAAAGTTCTAACGATGGTCGCCCGCGAATACGGGCCTCCCGAGATCTATGTGACCGAGAACGGCGCTGCCTACGATGACAGCGTCGGCACCGATGGCTGCGTGCATGACCCCGAGCGGGTAGCCTTCCTGGCCAGACACTTCGACGCGGCACGGCGGGCGATCGCCGACGGCGTGCCAGTGCGTGGTTACTTCGTCTGGAGTCTGATCGATAATTTCAACTGGGCCAGTGGCTACGCCAGGCGCTTCGGCATCGCGTATGTCGATTACGAAACCCAGGCTCGAACGATCAAGGACTCCGGCTACTTCATGGCCGAAGTCGCGCGTGCAAACCGCCTGCCGCCCGCGTCTGCCGTTCGTCCATGAACCATTCCCGGGGGTTCTAACCCCCAAACGCGGGAACTCTTTCAAGGCCAGTTGGAGTCCAGGCGAGTCCACGAATGAGGTATCAGACCGATGGCAACCGACGCACGTTCCCAGCCGGCCGGCATCAGTCCCGACCTTGCCGCGCAGCGCGAGGCGTTCTACAGCGACCTGACGCCATTCGGACTGCGCCCGCTCTGGCAGGTGCTCTCGGAGGCGTTGAGCCCTGAGCCACGGGTGCGAAGCGTGCCCTACATCTGGCGCTGGCAGGACGTGCGCCCGCGCATTCTGCGCGCAGGTGAGCTGGTGACGGCTGCCGAAGCAGAACGGCGCGTGCTGATGCTGGTCAACCCCGGCCTCGAAGGCAAGCCCGCCGCGACCGGGACGCTGTTTGCCGGCATCCAGTTAATCCTCCCCGGCGAAGTCGCCCCCACCCATCACCACACGCCATCGGCGGTGCGTTTCATCATCGAGGGCGAGGGCGGCTTCACCACCGTCAGCGGCGAGAAGAGCACGATGCGGAAGGGCGACTATCTCACCACGCCAAACTGGACCTGGCACGACCACGGCAATGAGGGCAACCAGCCGGTGATCTGGCTCGATGGGCTGGATATCCCCTTCGTCACCAACCTCGATGCCATCTTTTTCGAGGATTTCGGCGAGGACCGCCAGCCATTAACGAAGCCGATCGACGATTCGATCCGGCGCTGGGGCTCGAACATGCGCCCGACCTGGGAGCAGCCACCCGCCGGCTACTCGCCGATTCTCAACTACCGCTGGGAGACGGCCCGCGGTGCCCTGCATGGGCTGCGGGAATCTCCAGGCAGCCCCTTCGATGGCGTGATCATGGAGTATATTAATCCGCACACCGGCGGCCCGACCGTGCCGACGATGGCTGCGTACCTGCAACTGTTGCGCCGGGGCGAACACACGAAGGCGCACCGGCACGTAGCGAGCACCATCTACCACGTCGCCGAAGGCGGCGGCTACACAGTCATCGCGGGCCAGCGTTTCGACTGGGCCGAAGGCGACAGCTTCGTTGTGCCCGCCTGGGCGTGGCATGAGCATGCCAGCGACGGCGGCGAGGCGGTGCTCTTCTCCTTCAGCGACCGCCCGATCCAGCAGGCGTTCGGGCTGGAACGGGAGCAGGCGCTGGGCGGTGCCGGCCACCAGCAGTAGAGTTGCTCGCATGACGAACGCGGGCAGCCGATGCGGGGCGGCGGCGGGTGTGGAGTGGCAACGGAGTGCCGGATGCGGGTCCTGGAAGCTGAGCTTGCGCTCGACGCCCACGCGGAGCTGGGAGAGGGACCGGTCTGGGACAGGGCGCGGCGGCAGCTTATCTGGGTGGATATCACGGGTAGCGCCGTTCACCGTTTCGATCCGCTCTCAGGTACGGACGAGCGGCAGTCCGTTGGTCAGCCCGTCGGCGCCGCAGCGCTGCGAGCGGCAGAAGGGCTCGTGCTCGCTCTCCGTGACGGCTTCGCGCTGCTTGAGGGCAGCACGCTGACGATGATCGCCGCCACGGAGGCGAACCAGCCATGCAACCGTATGAACGACGGTAAGGTGGACCCCGCCGGCCGCTTCTGGGCCGGGACGATGGCGTTCGACGCGGCGCCGGCTGCGGGCTCGCTCTATCGACTCGACCCGGACCACCGGGTACAGACCATGTTGAACGGTCTCACGATCGCAAACGGCCTGGACTGGAGCCCCGACGGTAGGACGATGTATTTCATCGATAGCGGCGCCGCCGGCATTGATGCGTTCGACTACGACCTGCCAACCGGCGCCATCGCCAACCGACGTCGGCTGATCGAGGTGTCCGCCGCAGGCGTTCCCGACGGGATGACCGTCGATGCCTCGGGACACCTGTGGGTGGCCCTCTGGGGGGCAGGCCGCGTGCACTGCTATACACCGGATGGCTCGCTTGCAGCCGTGGTGAGCCTGCCGGTGACACAGGTAACGAGCTGCGCCTTCGGCGGCGCGAACCTCGATATCCTCTACATGACGAGCGCGGCGGCCGGTCTTTCAGCGGAGCAGCTGCAGCAGCAGCCTCACGCCGGTGGTGTGTTTCGCTGCAGGCCGGGCGCAACCGGTCGGGCGCCGGGCCTCTTCCGGGGCTAGCGCGCTGCGACGGGGGCGGCGACGACCACACTCAGACTGAAGGAGCAAAAACATGAGAGATGAGCAAAGCGAACCGGTTCCGTTCGTGCCGCTGGTGGAGGCGACCCGTGGCGGGATCGTGGAGAGCATCCACGTCGGCGCCCTGGCGGTGGTGGACACGGATGGTGCGATCGTCTGGGCGCTCGGCGATCCGGCGCTGCTCACCTTCCCACGCTCGTCGCTGAAGCCGTTTCAACTGCTGCCGCTCATCCAGCGGGGCGGCGTCGAGCGCTTCGCCTTCACGCCAGCGGAAGTGGCTGTGATGGCGGGCAGCCACAGCGGCGAGGAGATCCACGTGGCGGCGGTTCGCAGCGTGCTGGAGAAGATCGGTGCGTCGGCTGAGGCGCTGGCCTGCGGCGTCCATCCGCCGCTCGACATTGTCTCGGCGGAACGGCTGAGAATCGAAGGGCGTGAGCCGAGCGCGTTGCACAACAACTGCTCCGGCAAGCACAGCGGCATGCTGGCCCTGGCGCGCCTGCTGGGGGCGCCGCTGGAGGGATATCTCGAACCGGACCATCCCGCCCAGGGTCTGATCCGGGCCGCGATCATGGAGGTGCTCGAGCCCGAGGGTGAAATGATCGCCGGGCTTGACGGCTGCGGCGCCCCGGCCTACGCGCTGACCATGCGCGCTACTGCACGTGGGTTCGCGCGGCTCGGCAAGCCCGACGGCGCCCCGGACCGCTGGAGCGAAGCGCTCGGCCGGGTTGCTGCGGCCATGAGCGCTCACCCGGAAATGGTGGCAGGCACGCATGGACGGATCGACACCGATCTCATGTTGCTAAAGACCGGCCTGCTGGTCAAAGGCGGCGCCGAGGGCTACTCCGCTCTGGGGCATCGAGATGGATACGGGCTGACACTCAAGATTCTCGATGGCGACGCCGCGAGACGTGCGGGGCGCGTCGCTCTGATCGCGGCCCTTCAGGCGCTCGCCTGGGTCAGCGACGCGGAGGTCACCGGTCCGCTGTCGGCCTATGGCCCGGTTGTTCCGATCACGAACTGGGCCGGGCGCCCTGCAGGGGATGTGCGACCGGCGGCCGCGGTGCTGGAGCGACCGGCAGTGAACCAGGGAGCGGGCAGCGGCGCGAAGGCGTAATACCGGGACAGCGAAACGGTGGCATCCCGGCCGGCTGCTTCATCTATCGCACGTGCCGGATGTCGTGCGCCCGCGCCATCACGGGCGGCGTGAAGGCCACGAACGCGGGCGGGGTGGGGAGACCGGTGCGGCCCGGGTCGAGGGAGCCTATCGCGGGCGGCACGGAGTTCTCCTCCGGGCCGCGTGCCGTCGCTGCTGCATTGAGGCGGGACGGCTCAAGATCCGGCCACGACCCGCTTTCGATCCGGGCAACCAGGCTGTCGAACGCGGTGAGGAGCTCCGCCCGGGTGAAGTAGCAGTGGCCGGCGCGGCCGATGTAGAGCTGCCGCAGCAGATCGTCCGACCCCGCCCAGCGCACCACATCGCCGTACGAGCGCATGTGGTCGACGGGCACGAGCCCGTCGCCGATCGTGTGCAGCGTCAGCACAGGCACGCCGCCCAGCTTGCCGTTGAAGGCGATGTAGCGCTCGAAATACTCCACGGCGCCGGGATCGGCCTCGATGCGGGGCGCACGGGCCAGCGTGTCAAGGTCGGCGTCGAGGTCGAGCTGCGCCTCCCGGTAGAGTGATACGACCTCGTCGCGGTTGATCGACTGCTCGAGCAAGGCGCGATAATCGCTCTCGCTGTTCCAGGAGAGGTTACCGCCGCCGCGCTCCTCCAGCACCACGCGGGCTTCAAGAAAGACGTGCCAGTCGATCCCCTTGAACCAGCGGTACTGGTTGAGCTGCCGCGCCGTGGCATCAGCGGCCGCGGGCTCGGGCTCGGCGGGATCGAACCAGCCAGGGATGTTGGCCATCGCCGCCGCGAGCGCGAGCCGTGCCCTGCCCGCCGGCGTCGCCTGCGCTTCTTCGAGAATCGCCAGTGCGTGCCGGATATTGGCCGGCGGGTCGCTGATGCGCACCAGGTCCAGCGGAGAGTCGGGGGCGAGCAATGTCTTGAAGACAAACGTGCAGTCTAGCTGCTGGTTGTGGGTGCCGATACCGCCGCCCAGGGTGCCGCAGAGCACGAACGCGCCGTCAAGCCGTTCGGGAGCGTACTGAACCAGCGCCGCAGTCATCAGGCCACCGATCGACTGGCCCCAGGCGATCGTCTGCTCCGGTCGGCCGGCGAGCTGCTCGAAGGTGTCGAGCACCCTGACCTGGTTCGGCAGGTTCTGCTCAAGCGGCCAGAACCGCGTTGTGCCGCAGCCAGCGATCGCATAACCACGCTCCAGCAGGGCTGCGACGGACGGCATGGCCGGGTCCCAGGCCGGAGCCTCGGGAGGGCGCGGCGGGCCATAGCTGTAGAGGAGCAGGCTGCGATTCCAGTCCGCGGGCACGTGGATGAGGTATTTGGTGCCGTCGGGAAGTACTCCTTCGTGTGCGGTGGTTTCGACCTGGCGAGGCTGCGTCATCCTGCCCATCCTGTCGGCTGTCTCTGTGATCGGTAGCGATACTGATGCTTCATCTTGTGATACATCAATGCTTCATCGTGAGATATGCTAAGCTGGGCAGCGCACACGCGTCAACCAACGCGACAGGACGAGAGACCGCAAACGATGAATGCTGATCGCCCCACCCTGCGCAGCGACCGCTGGTTCGGCACCCGCGACGTGGCCGGCCTGATGCACCGCGCCTATCTGAAGTCAGAGGGATTCTCCCAGGCAGCGATCGGCGGACGTCCGATCATCGGCATCTGTAACACCTGGTCGGAGCTGGTCAACTGCAACGCCCACTTCCGCGACCTGGCCGCGGCGGTCAAGCGCGGCGTGCTGCAGGCGGGCGGGCTGCCGCTTGAGTTCCCGGTGATGTCGCTCGGTGAGCCGTTCATGAAGCCGACGACGATGCTGTTCCGAAATCTGCTCTCGATGGACGTGGAGGAGACGATCCGGGCCAACCCGCTGGACGCCGTGGTGCTGCTTGGCGGCTGCGACAAGACAATTCCGGCACCGCTCATGGGCGCAGCAAGTGTTGATCTGCCGGCGATCATGGTGACAGGCGGCCCCACCGAGCCGGCCGTATACGCCGGCCGCCAGCTCGGTGCCGGCACCGACCTCTGGCGCTACACGGACGATCTGCGTGCCGGCCGGATGAGCGAGGCGGACTACGCCGAGCTGGAGTCGTGCCTGATCCCGTCGGCCGGTCACTGCCCGGAGATGGGGACGGCCTCCACCATGAGCGCCATCGTCGAGGCGTTGGGCATGTCTTTGCCCGGCTCAGCGGCGATTCCGGCGGTGGATGCCCGGCGCGCCGCGGTCGCCGAGGCCTCCGGGCGGCGCGCCGTAGAGCTGGCTCGCGAAGGGCTGCGGCCCTCTCAGATCCTCACCGCCGAAGCGTTCGACAATGCGATCACGCTGCTCATGGCTGTAGGCGGGTCCACCAACGCCGTCATCCACCTGCTGGCGCTCGCCGGTCGTGTCGGCGTCGATCTCTCACTGGCGCGCTTCGATGAGATCTCCGGCCGCACGCCGATGGTCGCCAACGTTCGACCGTCCGGCGAGCACCTGGTCGAGCAGCTGTTCCTCGCAGGTGGTGTTCCGGCGGTGCTCAAGCAGCTCGCACCGCTGCTCAACCTGGACGCGATGACGGTGACGGGCAGCAGCCTCGGTGCCAACATCGCCGCCGCCCGCGTCCGGGACGAGCGGGTCATCGCGGGCTTGGATAACCCCTGGCAAGGGGCAGGCAGCCTGGCCGTGCTCTCCGGCAGCCTCGCGCCCGGAGGGGCGATCATCAAGCAAAGCGCCGCCTCGCCGCACCTGCTCGCCCATCGCGGGCGTGCGGTCGTATTCAACGACATCGACGACCTGATCGCCCGGATCGACGACCCCGACCTTCCTGTCGACGCGGACTCGGTGCTTGTGCTTCGCAACGCCGGCCCAAAAGGGGGGCCAGGCATGCCCGAGTGGGGCCAGCTCCCCATTCCACAGAAGCTGCTACGCCAGGGCATCACCGATATGGTGCGCATTTCCGATGCCCGCATGAGCGGCACCGCATTTGGCGCGGTTGTGCTGCATACGACTCCAGAGGCGGCGGTCGGCGGGCCGCTCGGCGTGGTGCAAAACGGCGATCCGATCGTGCTCGACGTTGGGGAGCGGCGGCTGGACCTGGATATATCGGCCGATGAGCTGCGCCGGCGGCTGAGCGATTTTCGCCCGGCGCCGCCGAAATACCGGCGTGGCTACGGTGCGATCTACCTGGCGCACGTGCTGCAGGCGAACCAGGGCTGTGACTTCGACTTCCTGCGCAAGCTGCCGGGGGAACCGTTCGAGACGGATCCGCTGGGCCTGATCGGCGGGCCGGTCGGCGGCTGGTGATACCGCGTTCAACGCCGCTTCAGTAGATGCGCGCCAGCAGTCCCCCATCGACTACGACATCGATGCCGGTCAGGTAGCTCGCCTCGTCGGAGGCGAGAAACAGCGCCACGTTGGCGACGTCCCGGGGTGACGCGAACCGGCGCAACGGGTACCGCTCTGTCAGCTCCCGGCGCGCTGCCTCCGGATCCGGCTGAAAGCCGAAGAACTGGCCGAGCATTGGGGTTTCGACATCACCCGGGCAAATGGTGTTGAAGCGGATGTTCTCCGGCCCGTACGCACTCGCGAGACTGCGGCACAAGGCCCTCAGACCACCCTTCATCGCGCCATAGGCAGGCAGATCCGGGTCGCCGACGATTCCGAGCAGCGATGCCGTGACGATCACCGAGCCACCGCCCCTTGCCCGTAGGTGCGGCAGCGCCTGCTGAATGCCGAGGTAGACTCCGCGTAGATTGGTTGAGTGCAGGCGGTCCCACTCCTGCTCGGGCGTGGCCTCGAGCCGGCCCATGAACTGGATCGCGGCGTTGGCGTGCAGAACATCGAGCCCTCCGAGCTCCCTCACCGTCTGCTCGATCATCGAGCGGTTGCCGGCTTCGGTGGCAATGTCTGCCACGAGCGCCATCGCCCGGCCGCCTGCCGCCTCGATTGCATCGCGGGTTGCGGCAACGGCCCCGGCGTCAAGGTCGACGCAGGCAACGGCGGCCCCCTCTTCTGCGAAACGGAGCGCCGTGGCTTCACCGATGCCGCGACCGGCTCCGGTGATCAGCGCCACCTTCCCTTTTAGCCGCATCGAAAACCTGCTGTGTAGTGTGTAGTATGTAGCCGCGTGCTGTCCGTCGTTACCTCCGCGCGGGAACAGCGGCGGTGAGATTTTCGGGAGGTCCATCAGGCCCGGGTGCACCCGTCGCCGCGAGCGGGACGAAGCCGAGGCCGGCGGAGATTTGATCGCAGGCGCGCCGGATCTCCGTGCCAAGGGCAAGCCGGCTTTGTTCCGGGATGCGGGCAGCGAGTCCTGACACGGAGATAGCGCCGACGGGGAAGCCACCGCTGCCGAAGATAGGCGCGGCGATACAGGCGGCGCCGACCTCGGCCTCCTCGTCGTCGATCGCATAGCCGCGTGCGCTCGTGGCCATCAGCTCCCGATCGAGATCGCTGCGCCGGGTGATCGTTCGCGGCGTCAGGGCCCGATACGGCTCTGGCTTGAGGAAGCTGTCACGCTGCTCCGCGGGGAGGTTTGCCAGGATTGCCTTGGCCAGCGCCGCTGCGTGGGCCGGAACCTCCTGGTCGACCGTTGCTGCCATGCGAAGCGCGTGAGCCCCCTCGACGATCGCTGCATAGACGATCCTGCCTCGCCTGAGCACGGCCAGGTTCACCGTCTCGGCGGTTAACTCCCGCAGATGTTCCATCACTGGCGTGGCAAGGTCGGTCACCATCGATACATCGGACTGGGCCGCGAGCGTGCGCAGGGCCGGGCCGAGCCGGTAGACGCGCTCCGCAGCCACACGCTCGACGTAGCCACGGGTCTGAAGCGTGGCAAGCATGCGGAAGGCCGTCGCGCGGGAGGTATCCAGCGCCTGGATCACTTCACCGAGGCGAAGCTCCCCACGACTGGCCAGTAGCTCCAGGATGTCGAGGCCGCGTTCAAGCGATTGTGACATAGCGTGATTCAGTATATGAGACGTCTGTGCATCCGAGAAGGGACAATCGCTGGTCCATTGCCAACCTCGATTCCATTAAAAGACTGCGAGCGGGTTCACCGGGGAGCCCGTGCCCGACGGCAGCGGCAACGGCGCTACGACAAAGAGGAACTCGTATCGAGCGAGCAGGCGGCAGTGCTGCGCGAGCTCCTCTACCCGGCAGTGATCGAGCAGGACAAGGCCCATAGCGGCCAGTCCGATCTGGTGAAGCAGCAGAGGGAAGCGCGTGGGGGCAGCAGCACCGGTAGCTGACCCTGCCCGTGGCGAGGCCCGGCCGAGCACGCGGGCGGCTGCCGGCGTGATGTACTCGGGCGAGTCGCCGGTGTACACCGCGATCTCGCGCTCATGCATCCAGGCGATGCACTCCGGTCCAGGGCCGGGCGAGAGCGGATCGGGACCAATGACGAGCTCCCGTGTCTCGTTGCCGGCGCGGAGAACGAGCACATCTCCCGGCGAGACGCGAATTCCCCCGTGGCGCTCGGCCGCTTCCAGCTCGGCGACGGAGATGCGATGTGCCGGCTCCAGGTACTCGACGCCGAGCGCCGCGGCCACGTCAAGCAGAACGCCGCGGGTGAAGATGCCCTGTCGCTGGGCAAAGATCGAGCCATGCGAGATCCCGGCAACGGTTACGACATCGACAAAGCGGCGATCGTTGTAGACGCGGCCGTCGTAGCCGGCGACGTGGCTGAGGCAGTCGAGGTGGGTGACCGCAGGCTGATGCACGGCGAGGCCAAGGTATTCGCCGGCGCTCGCGGGGACCGCGGTGGCCTGCCCCGGCAGATGGCCGTAGAGCATGCGCTGCTCGATCTGACCCGGCTGGCCCGGCCCCGAAGCTGAAGCGAGCGGGTGGGCCAGCGAAAGCGTCTCTCCCATTTGAACCAGCGCCGCAGCCTGCCGCCGCTTCTCCGGCGTGATGTAGTTGAGCGTGCCCAGCTCGTCGTTCGCCCCCCAGCGCCCGGCGTTGCTGACGCGCTCAGAGAGCCGCGCCAGCTCATCGTCGCTCCAGGAAGGTGGCAGCGCTGACATCGTCGTGTCCCTCGGTGTGCTTCGGAGCGACCGGCGGAACGCCCCTGCACGGTTGGCTAGGCTGGTTCGCCGAGGTGATTTTTGAACCAGGCGAGCGTTCGGGCGAGAAAGTCGGCGCGGTGTTCGGGCAGTCCCAGGGCGAAGAACATGTGAGAGCCGCCGGGGTAACGAGCGAACTCAACCTCGCAGCCAGCCTGCTTGAGACTGACAAACATCTGCTCGGTTTGGCCCACCGGGCAGATATCGTCCGCCTCGCCCTGGATGAGGAGGGTAGGCGTCCGCGTTCTGTGGGCGAAGGTCGATGGCGAATGCAGGGCGTACCACTCGCGTCGCTCGTGTGGCGGGCCGCCCGCGTGGGCAGCGATGCCGCGGCTGTTCATGCTGGTGCCATAGGACGACTCCAGGTCGAAGAACGGCTCGCCGCAAACGGCAGCCTGGAAGCGGTCTGTCTGGGTGATCACCCAGGCCGTCATGTAGCCGCCGTAGCTGAAGCCAAAGATGCCGGTCCGCTCCCGGTCAGCGTAGGCACGCTCCAGTACGGAATCAACAACTGCCATAAGGTCCTGGTAGTCTCCACCACCCCAGTCGCCTATCACCTGGCGCGCGAAGTGACCGCCATAGGAGGTTGAGCCGCGCGGGTTCGCGTAGAGCACCAGGAAGCCGTTGGTGGCGAAACACTGTTGATGGGCCATGAAGCCGTAGCCGTAGTTGCCCGAGGGACCGCCATGCACGTCCAGGATCAGCGGGTAACGTTTGGACTCGTCGAATTCGGGCGGAAATAACAGCCAGGCATCGATCGCGAACTCACCCCGCTGGATCGTGAACTGCTCCCAGCGCGCCGCCGGATGATGCTTAAGCAATGGCGCGTCTGGTGCGGCGATCGTGTGAATCGTATCCGTCTGCAGATCGTAGACGGCTATCTGCGCGGTTTCCGTCAGGCTGCTCTGCACCTGCGCCACAACGCGTGCCGCCCGGTCGGCGCTCAGTCCGCCGTGACGGGCCTGCCAGCGGCGCAGCACCCCCATCTTGCCGGTATCGATATCGAGCACCTCCAACTGGCTGGCGCCCGCGCGGATCGTATGTAGAAGCAATTGCCGGCCGGAGAGCCATACAGGCGCAGAGGGCGGTCCGAAGCCGGCGGCCGGTATGGAAGCGCAGTCGGTGGTAAGCCGGCGGCTGGTTCCGCTCTTCGTGTCGAACACAAAATAGTCCGGCTGAAAGCGATGCCCCGGGTCGCCAGCGTAGACGATCTGGTCGCCGGGCGGAGACCAGGCGCATAGCTCCACCGGGCAGCCGGCGGGACTCACCGGCCGCCTCTCGCCCGAGTCAACGTCGATGAGGAACAGGTTGGAGCCTCCAGCCTGGGGATTGGACGCCTGCACAGCGAGCCAGCGGCCGTCGGGAGACCACCGCGGAGCAGTGTGATCGCTGAGGTCAACCGTCAGGCGGCGGCGGGCGCCGCTGGCGAGATCGAGCATGAAGACGTGCCGGCGCTTATCCCCGACGAAGCCGCGGCCGTCCTGCTTGTAGTCGAGCCGGCGCGTTACCCGCACCGGTGGCGCGGCGCCGGCCGGCCGCGGCCGCTCATCCGGGTTCTCCGGGTCGAACAGGGTCGTATAGGCGATGCGTTCCCCGTCAGGCGACCAGGCGAGGTCGCCGATCCCCTGTGCGTGCCGGGTGACCTCACGCCCCTCGTCCGCTCCATCTACCGAGAGCACGACGAGAGCCTGTCTGTCCCCGCGAGCCGCGGTACAGGCGATCTGGCTGCCGTCCGGCGACCAGCGAGCGCCGCCGGCATGTCCGTCCGAACCCGTTAGCGGGCGCGCCCCGGCGCCGTCGATCGCGCACAGCCAGACCTGGCTTCGCGTCCGTTTCGTCTCTTGATCGACCGTCTGGAGCGTATAGACGAGCCGCGTGCCGTCGGGGCTGACCTGCGGGTCGCCCGGAGTGATGAGGCCGTATGCCAGAATCTCGGGAGATAAGGGCAGAGTCTGACCCTCTGCTGTCGAAGGCGTCGCCGGCACGGCGGGTGACCCAGTCATCGTGCTTCGCCCGCATGGGTGTCGATCGCCAGAAGCGTGGCTTCCGCCTGTTGCGTGTGCTCCTCAACGTGCTCGAACAGGAACTGGTCCACGATTTGTTGCACCGTCATCTCGCCGCGCCGCGCGTGCCGGCCGGTCTTCTGCCAGCCCGCTGCCGGGATCGTACGCAGAGCGGCCGCTGCCGTTGCCAGCGCTTCGCGCACGGATGGCAAAACCTGCTCAAGCGTCAGCCCTGCCCGTGTCTCGACGGCAGCGATCCGGTCTGGATCATCGTGCGTGCGGCCAAACGGCGCATCGTTTTCGCTGCGCGAGGCCACCTCGCACGCCTGACTCGCCCAGTAGGGCAGCAACTCCGCCAGGTGAGCGAGGATCATGATGACCGACCACAGCTCGGGTCCCGGCGTTCGGTGCAGCTGCGCAGACTGCATCCCCGAACACGCGGTGAGCATCTGATCGACCAGAGTTTCGAGGCGATGCGCTCGCTCCTCACTCATCCGTTCCGGACTCATGCAAACAACCTCGACGCTCGACGTGAACAGCCCGTGCCCAGGTCGAGCACTTCATGTCATGGGTTTCCCGGGTTAGTCAGACCGGCGATGCGCTCGCCTCGACAAACCGGTTGCCCGAGCGTGCCTCTGTGACGCTGATTGCTGCCCGCCGGCTCGCTCTGCGCCCCAGATTAAAGGATGCCGCAGGAGCGACGAGATATGGAGGGCCAAAATCAGCCCGAACGCTTCAGCATATGATGCACCATAGCCTCAATACGAGAGATAGTAGTGAGTGCAGCGGTCGCTGTCAACGAAATTGGGCCAAAATCAGTGCTCACCCTGCCGCCGCGGGCCAATTTGGCGGCGATCTTCATCTCAGGCAGGAAGGCGTGCATCGACCGTGGCGCGGTTCGTGTGCTGCCAGCTCAATATGGAGGGCCTGGACTCAAGCAGGCGGTAAGCGGGCTCGTTGTCATGCCTGCCGCTATAGGGCTATCCACACTTTGAAGTGGCTACGGCATAGCGCCGTCGGTAGCATACGCCTGTACCGTCCATAGCTGGCATCCTCGCCTGTGGATGCGTCTGTGGGTAGGCAGGTAGAAATGAAGAGGGCGAAGCATGGTTGCCACTGAGTCAGCGGTCCTGATCGAGCGTCATGAGAGCGTCGCGGTGATCTCGTTCAACCGTCCGGAGCGCCTGAACGCCTGGAGCCCGGACATCGGCGCCGGTCTGATGGAGCGGCTGCAGGAGGCGGAGGATGACGACTCGATTCATGGCGTGATCCTCACCGGCCAGGGGCGCGCTTTCTCCGCCGGCGCCGACCTGAAGAACCCGAAGACACACTCCGTCGAGTCGATGGAACAGCACCTGGCCACACACCGGGGCATGCCAATTTTCGACCGGCTGCAGCGTTATCCGAAACCGATCATCAGTGCCGTGAATGGCTACGCCGTTGGTATCGGCTGCCTGGTGCCGCTTTGCTGTGACTTCGTTCTCGCCGGCGAGCAGGCGATCTTCTGCCTGCCACAGGTCAGCCTCGGTATTCTGCCGGCCTACGGCGGCACCCTGCGGCTGGCGCGCTTCGTCGGCCGTGGCAACGCGCTCAACATCGCGCTCACGGGGCGCAAGGTGCGTGCCGAAGAGGCGCTGCGGATGGGCATCTGCGTTAGTGTCCACGAGAACGACCGGCTGCTGCCTGAGGCGATTGCGATGATGCAGTCGATCGCGGCGATGCCGGTGCATGCGGTGCGGCTGGCCCGCGAGTCGCTGCTTCAGGGGTATGACGCGGGCATGGTTGCCACCGAGCAGTCGGACCTCTACCGCTTCATGGCGCTCGCCCAGACCGAGGACCGCGCCGACCGGCACGAAGCCTGGCGCCAGCGCCGATAGCGGAGGCCGGACTGTGGAGGATAGCAGGGGTGCTGAAGCTCTTATCTGACCTGCGCGTGGTTGAAATCGCTGGCTCGATCGCGCCCGCTTATGCGGGCCGGCTGCTTGCTGACCTCGGGGCGGAGGTCATAACACTCGAGCCGCCAGGAGGCAATCGCCTGCGAACGGACCCGCATGCGGCGCCGAACTTGTCCGACTTCCTCAACGCCAACAAACTCTCGGCAACGCTCGACTTCAGTGCCGTAACGGACGATACACTGGCCCGTTCGCTCTGCGAACGCGCCGATATCATCCTCTACGACGGTGGCGTGCCATATCTTGATCGCTGGCTGCTGGTGGAGCGGTTGCACGAGCGGAGCGACGTGGTGCTGACCCTCGTCACACCATGGGGGCTGCACTCGCCCTACGGCACCCTGTGTAACGACGAGCTGCTGCAGTTTGCGCTCAGTGGGATCGCCTCGGTTACTCCGGAAGAGCCGGAAGATGAGGAGGCGGAGCGGCCGATGCAGCTGTACGGCCATCAGGCACAGTTTGCTGCCGGGCTGACCGCTGCCGTAGCCTCTCTGCAGGGCTGGTTCGCCGCCCGCGCCAGCGGTGAGGCGATGTTGCTGGATATCTCCGTCCTGGATGCGCTCACCTCGATGCCGATCATCTCGCAGGCTGCGGTCTTCGCGGGACATCCCCTGCCAAAAGGGCCATCGCAACGGCCGCAGACGGTGCCACGTGGTTTCGTGCGCTGCTCAGAGGGATACGTTTACACGCAGGGCGGCGACGACAACTGGTCAGGATGGGCGCAACTCCTGGAGCGTCCCGACTGGGAGCAGCCTCCCTTCAGTGCGCCGGGATACCGCCAGCAGCACTGGGCCGAGTTGAGCGAATCGATCCAGCAGTGGCTCGACGTACACACGAACGCCGACGTCTATCTTGCGCTGCAGGAGAAGGGAATCACGGCCTTCCCGGTGAACTCGATCGCGCAGGTGACGCACAACCGCCAGATAGTGGCGCGGGATCTGTTCCGCCCGATCGAGCGTGAGTCGGGTGACTTCATGGCGCCCGTTACGCCATTTCGCCTGCTGTCGCCGGAGGATGCCCCCGTGCCCGATGCCGTCCATACGCTGGGCGCGGATCTGCAGCGCGTTCGCGAGGTGCTCGGCCTCCTGGGTGAACCCGCGCTGCCGGTGTAAAGTCCGCCTCCCATAAGACGCCATATATATGAAAACCCGGCTGCCGGAAGGACGATTGCACATGCCAGATCAAGCCAGGCCGCTGCCACTCGCGGGCGTGCGGATTGCGGACTTTAGCTGGGTGCTCGCAGGACCTCACTGCACGAAATGGTTGGGAGCGCTTGGCGCTGAGGTAATCAAGGTCGAGTCGCACCACCGGCCCGATCGTTTTCGCGCCGTAGCACCGTTCATCGCCGGCACGGAGTCGGTGGATAGCAGCGTCGCGTTCAACATGCTGAACTACTCCAAACGCGACTGCACGATCAATATGGGCACGGCGGCAGGGCAGAAGCTGGCACAGCAGCTGGTTGCAACCAGCGATGTCATTATCGAGAACTTTTCCGCCGGCGTGGCCGAACGGCTGGGCCTCTCGTACGCCGAGCTTGCTGCCGCCAACCCGAAGCTGGTGATGATCTCGTGTTCCGGTGTGGGACGCACCGGACCGGATCGAGGGATGCGCGCTTTCGGCAAGTCGATTCATGCCTTCGCGGGGCATACCTATCTCACCGGCTGGCCCGGCCATCCGCCGCGCGGGATCGGCGGTACCTGGACCGATCCAGTAACAGGCGTAACCGCAGCACTTGGCATCCTGGCCGGCATCGCGCAGGCGCGGCGCACCGGTCGCGGTCTGCACATGGAGCTCTCGATGGCCGAGGCGACGATGGCACTGATGGCCGAGCCGTTTCTCGACTATCTGGCCACCGGCCGGGAGCCGGAGGCCAGGGGAAACGCCGTGCCTGACTGCGCCCCGCACAACAACTTCCACTGCCGTGACGGGGGCTGGATCGCTATTGCAGCGCATGACGCGGCAGAGTGGGCTGCGCTCTGTGCGGTGGTCGATGCGCCGCCAGCGCTGACTGCACTCGACACTGTGGCCTCACGCCTCGAACGCCTCGCCGAAATCGATGCCATGTTAGATGCCTGGTGCGCCGGGCAAACCCGCTCGGCTGCATTTCATACGTTGCGAAGCGCAGGCGTCTGCGCTGCGCCGGTGCTGCGGTTCGATGAGCTGTTGACGGACGAGCACTTTGTCGCCCGCGAGCTCATGCAGGAGCTGCACAACGAAGGCATTGGCGGCTATAACATCGTCAAGCTACCCTGGCGGACGATGCCCCCGGTGTCCGAGCTCTACACGCCGGCACCGAAACTCGGCCAGGACAACGACTACGTCTTCCGGGAAGTGCTGCAGCTTTCGGGTGAGCAGATAGCGGGACTTACCGCGCAGAATGTGCTCGTGTAGACTCAGATGCCGCCAGCGCTTTTGGTACGCCGGCCGTCTGGCGGAGGACGGTGAGGAAGTCCTCAACGGCGGGGCGATGTCGCTGCGCCGGCAGATAGCAAAGTACCGGTGACGAAGGAATACGGGGGCCCTCGAGCGGGATCTGCTCAAGGTTGAACTGCTGTCGCGACGCTTCCGGCAGGAACGTGATGAACTCGCCCGACGATGCCGCGACCTGCGCCAGCAACGCCCCTGTGCGGGCCTCGAAGGCGACCGGCAGCTCCTCGATACCCGCGACCTCGCGGAACCAGGCTTCTACCTTGGTGCGCATGCCCATCCCTTTGTGGGTCAGCGCGATCGGGTAGTTCAGCAACTCCTCGGCGCGGTGGCTGCGGCCATCTACGAGCGGATGCCGTGGCGCGGCGACGCAGATGACCTGCGATTCCGCCAGCGGCTCGATCTCCAGATCGGTCGTGACGTACTCGCGATAGGCAACGGCACAATCGACCCGGTTGCTGAGCAACGCATCGTAGATGTCATCGGGATCGAGCGACACGATCTGCGCCCGTGCTTCGGGATGTTCCGCGTGGTACACGGCGACCGTTTGCGAAATGATCGTTGCCGCAAGCAGCGACACCGCGCCGACCCGGACGGAGCGTTCCTCCGTCAGGTGCCGGAAATGTTCCTCAAGCTGCCGAACCTTCTGCAGCACCTCGGCCGCCACCCGCAGGACCACCGTGCCTTCGGCCGTTGGCACTACCCGCCGCTCGCGCACGACGAGAAGCGAGACGCCAAGCTCGCTCTCCAGCTGCTTCACTTTGTGATGCAGCGCAGGCTGTGAAATGAACAGGTGCTCCGCCGCGCGGGTGTAGCTGCCCAGATGGCAGGTTTCGGCAAAGGCCTCGAGCTGCGAGAGGTTCATCATGGCATATGCCCTGAGCATTGCGGCTGCTTCAGTTTGTGCCGCTTCACTTTGTAATGTGCGATCACGTGAATAGCGCTATCCATTCCTTGAAGTAGACTTCCCCGCAAGAGGCTGCTAACACTATGCCAGCTTACGGAGGCCAGTCAAGACAATGACCAGTACAGAAACACGCGAGCAGCTGCTCGGCGCGTGGACGGCGATCAATCGCGCCGCCCACTCAGCGGGGACCATTCACGACGACGAGACGGCCCGCAAGCTCGGTTTCCGCGGCGGCTTCGTCGGCGGTGTCACCCTTGTCGGCTATGCGGTCGAGGGCTGGCGGCGCCTGCTGGGGCTGCCGCTCGAGCTCGAGCCTTTTCAACTGACGGTTGATTTGAAGGCGCCCGTCTACCAGGGCGAGACGGCCCGGGTGATCGGTACACGGGACGGGGCTCGCTGCGAATACCGGATCGAAACCGGGCCGGGCCAGGTTTGCACCGCAGGGGTGATCGAATCGTGGGACCCAGCCAGCTGGCCGGCGCAGGGCTTGATCGAGACAACAGTACTGGGCGGCGTGGAGCTGGGTGGGATCGAGCCACCACGGCGAACGTTTACGCATGCCGAAACGGCAGCATACTACACCGAGATACTGGACACCGAGCTTCCGGTTGCGGGCGAGCTTCCCGTGCAGATCGGTATGTGGTCCAATCCGATGACGCCCGTCATCCAGCGGCTGCAAGCGACGCATACGACGGTTCACAAGGGCAGCGAGATGTACATCTCCCGGCTGCCACGAGAGGACAGAGAGTGTATATTTCTTACCGCCGTTGAGACGATTACACCGCGCGGGCCGGGCAAATTCCTGGTGCACGTGCGCTGCGAAGTGTTGGACGCAGATGGTAGCCGGCTGGCACTGATTCGTCATCGTAGTGCTGTGCGCAGGCGCGACTAAAGCGTAGTGGGTCCGGTCGGCGGCAAAGGGGAGGCAGTGATGGGTTTCGTGGCTCGCAGACAGGTCTCACGGAGACGGTTCATCGTCGGGGGAAGTGCGTTCTCGGCTGCCTTCCTGGCCGCATGTGGCGGCAGCAGCAGTAACAACGGCAACAATGCAAACACCGGCAACAGCAAAGCCGGTGCTGCAACGGTCGGCGGCACTCCGCCGCCGGTCACGCAGGTGGCCGTCACCTCCACACCGATTGTGGGACGTGCTCTGAACCGTTCGGCGCGGATCACGCTGACGAACGGCGTCGATATCGACTCCTTCGACGCAGTTTCTGGCACCGGCGGTGATGGTCAGCAGTTCCTCTGGACGGTTTTTGACAACCTCGTGTCCTATGACGCCGGGCTAAGACTGACGCCCGCCCGCAGCCTGGCCGAATCGTGGGAGTACACCGACCCGGCCACCCTGACCTTCAAGCTACGGAAAGGCGTAACCTTCCACGACGGGACGCCCTTCAACGCCCAGGCAGTGAAGGTGAACTGGCAGCACGTCATCAACGACGGCTCCCGCTCCGGCGCAACCGCCGATCTGCAGGCGATCGACGACGTACAAACGCCCGACGAGAGCACCGCCGTGTTCAAGCTCAAGCATCCAGACGGCGGTCTGTTAACGAAGCTGTGCGATCGCCCCGGTTTTCAGAGTTCGCCAACGGCGTTGACAAAGTATGGTGCAGATTTTAAGACCGGCGACTATAAGCGCAACCCGGTGGGGACCGGCGCCTTCACGTTCGACGGCTGGCAGAGCAGCAACTACATTCGCGTCAAGCGCAACCCGAACTACTGGCAGAAGGATGCCCCGGCGATTGAAGGCGTCGAGTGGAAGATCATCCCCGACCCGAATACATCGCTGGCCGCTTTCCAGACCGGCGACCTGAACCTGCTATGGGGTGTGGCGCCCGATCGATTTGTCAGGGCGAAGTCGTTTGCGAAGACGCGGTTTGGCCAGAAGCCCGGCGTCTCGATCGGCGCACTGACGCTGAACACGGCCCGCCCGCCATTCAACAACGCGCACGCATCGCGGGCCTTCTCGTATGCTATCGACCGAAAGCAGATCATCGACGGCCTACTCGCCGGCACCGCCCGTCCTGCGGCAACCTGGGTCGGTCCGGGCAACGCGGAGTTCGATCCGAACT
Organism: Dehalococcoidia bacterium; assembly: GCA_038240805.1. Classification (GTDB taxonomy): domain Bacteria; phylum Chloroflexota; class Dehalococcoidia; order CAUJGQ01; family CAUJGQ01; genus JBBRGK01. The sequence continues at coordinate 25,224 of JBBRGK010000002.1, forward strand.
ACCAGGGGCTGTGGTTCGATCCGGCGAAAGTGAAGGCGGAGCTGCAGCAGGCCGGCCTGCCGGACGGCTTCAAGTTCCTGATCATTCTCGGTACCTCGCCGACTGACCTGCAGCTTATGCAGGCGGTACAGGCACAGGTGGCACAGTTCGGGCTGAAAATGGACGTGCAGCCCGACGCTGCCTATACGGCCAAGTTCCAGGACGACCACCTGGGCGACGGATTCTACAGCGCGTACAGCGGCCGTGCGGAGCCGTCGCAGAGCTTCAACTTCAAAGACGCCGCCAAGGGCGTATACGCCTCATCGGGCACGAAAGCGATCGATCCGCAGTTCGAGAGTATGCTGGCTGACCTCGAATCGACGGTTGATTTCCAGCAGCGCAAAACCAAGCTCTACAAGCTGGCTGATTTCGTCAGCGACCACGGCTGGGACATCTTCCTGTGGCACGCCGATACGCTGGCGATCTGGAATGAGACCGTGTCTCTAGATATGTTCGGAGATGGCAAGCCGCATCTCGGGCAGCGGGATGTGTCGGTCACGGCGTGAGGTCAAGATGCTGGCCTTTGTGATCAGGCGCTTACTCGTCTCGGTGGTCGTCCTGTTTTTCGTGACGATCATCGGCTTCTCGATCACGCATCTCCTGCCGGGCGACCCGGTGACTTCTATTCTGGGGGAGACATCCTCATCAGAAGCGCGCGTGCGGGTGCGTCAGGAGCTGAACCTCAACGATCCAGTCGTGACCCAGTACGTCAAATGGGTGGGCGGCGCCCTGCACCTGGACTTCGGCAAGACGTTTCGTCAGGGCTCGCCGGTCAGCACGGAGTTAAGGACGCGGCTAGCGCCGACGCTTGAGCTGGGTATGACCAGCCTGGTCTTCTCGTTCGTTTTTGGCCTGGGCCTGGGCGTAATGGCCGCAGTGAAGCGGAATGGGCCGATGGATCACCTCGCCCGTTTCATCGGCGTGATTGGCATTGCCACGCCGCACTTCTGGCTCGGGCTCTTGCTGATCGTGCTGCTGGCCGTGAAGCTGCACTGGCTGCCGGCCTTCGGCTATGTCCCTTTCAATGAAAACCCGAGCGAAAATGTGAAGCGGATGATCATGCCCGTGCTGGCGATCAGCCTGGGGCAACTTGCGGTGCTGGTGCGGATGGTTCGCGGCACCATGATCGAGGTGCTGGAGGAGGACTACGTCCGCACAGCGAACGCCAAGGGGCTCTCACGGCTGCTTGTACTGCGCCGCCACGTGCTGCGGAACGGGATGATCCCCGTGCTCACCGTGGCGGGGCTGCAGGTGGCGCGCATCGCGGGCGGCGCTGCCGTGGTGGAGACGGTGTTTGCCATCCCCGGCATCGGTCGGTTGACGGCCGAGGCGGTGCAGGGGCACGAGTACAACGTCGTGCAGGCGGTGATGCTGATGAGCGGCGTCGTCATCGTGCTGGCGAATCTGCTGGTTGACATCGCCTACGGCTGGCTCGATCCGCGGGTTTCGTATTCGTGACAGCTTCTTCTCTGAGCACCTCGGAGATCACCATTTACCGGCAGGCGTCGCGTTCGCTGCCGCGCCTGGGACTGCGCTATCTGCGAAGGCACCCGGCTGAGACGGTAGCACTCTGCTGGTTGATTCTGCTGATTCTGGTTGCACTGCTGCCGGCGGTTTTCGCGCCCTATGCGCCCAACCTTCAGAGCCTGAAGATCCGGCTCGCCGGACCGTCATCGTTACATCTACTGGGGACTGATGAGCTGGGCCGTGACACGCTGACGCGTGTGATCTACGGCTCTCGAGTCTCGGCCACGGTGGGTCTGCTCTCGGCAGGCTTTGCGGCGGTGTTCGGCATTCCACTCGGACTGATCGCAGGCTACTTCGGTGGCTATGCCGATGCGGCGATCATGCGCGTCGTTGATGCACTGCTGGCGATCCCCGGGCTGGTGCTTGCGCTCGGGGTCGTCACCGCAGTCGGGGGCGGCGTCTGGCCGCTGATGCTGGCGATCGGTATCGGCTACATTCCGGCTTTTGTGCGGCTGACACGTGGCTCGGTCATCGGCGAGATGGGCAAGCTTTACGTCCAGGGGGCGAACGCGACGGGGCTCTCGCCCGTGAGAATCATGTGGCGGCACATTCTGCCGAACATCATGTCGCCGCTCACTGTGCAGGTAACGGTTGCGGTCGGTCTCGGGATCATCATCGAGGCGAGCCTCAGCTTTCTGGGAGTCGGCATTCGACCGCCGCAGGCGAGCTGGGGCGTGATGCTCAAGGCGTCCTATGGCTACCTGGAACAGCAACCGATCCTCTCGGTCATTCCGGGAATGGCGATCATTCTCACCGTGATGAGCCTCAACTTCCTCGGTGATGGCATCCGCGACTGGTTCGACCCTCGCGCCCGTGGCTGACAGCCGCATGAGTCTCACTCTCCCTGGCCGTCGAGACTACGCGGGGTATGCATGCCGGATGGGGAGGCGGAGCAGCGTGATGCTTCGGGAGCACTGGTCTGAATGGCGATAAGTGATACTTCCTTGATCAGCTTAGACCGTGGCTTGTGGACGCCGTTGGCCCGACGGTATCGTTTGACTTCGAGAGGGGAGAACAATCATGACCGCTTATGATATCGAACTAACGGATGACGAACGAGATCAGTACGTAGTAACCCGCAAGGTGGGTACCGTCGCCTTCGTTATGCTCAACCGGCCCGAGAAGTTGAACAGCTTCCAAACCGGTGAGGGCGCAAAGATCGCAGCGGCATTCGAGCCGCTCAACGACGACGACGACATTAAGGTAATCATTTTCCGCGGCATCGGCAGGGTGTTCTCCTCGGGACACGACGTCGCCCAGCTCGGCACCGGTTACTACGAACGTGCGAAGGATGGCAAACCGTCGCAGCGGTTGCGCCTGCGTATGGACAGCGTTGGCC
>JBBRGK010000003.1:0-23559 GCA_038240805.1 Dehalococcoidia bacterium
CAACACCTGGCGAGGGTGCCGAAGAAACAGCAACAGTAGCTGATACTCTTTCGTGCTTAGCTGGATCACGCGGCCGCCTCTGCTCGCTTCCCGCGTGGCCGTGTCGAGGACGAGGTCCTCAAAACGATACACCGGCAGATCCGGCTGCGCCTGCGACCTGCGCAAAAGCACGCGTACGCGTGCCAGGAGTTCCTGCAGCGCGAATGGCTTCACCAGGTAGTCGTCTGCACCCTCGTCGAGCCCGCGAACACGGTCATTGACATCATCGCGCGCGGTGAGCATGAGCACGGGCACATCGCCCGCGGCGCGTAGCCGTCTGCAGACCTCGTAGCCATCGAGGTCCGGCAGCATCAGGTCCAGCACCACCAGATTCGGCGGTTCGTCGCGGGCGCTCGCCAGGCCCGTGGTTGCGGTGACGGCTGTGCGAACGAGATAGCCCTCATACGAGAGGGCGCGGCGCAGCAGGCTGACGATTCTGGCGTCGTCGTCGATCACCAGGATCGAGTGCCGTGCGGTTGTCATCTTCTGCTCTCTCTGCGGCGGTCAACCGTGACCGTCGTCGCAGAATAGTGTATCCAACCTTCCTGAGATAGCTGTGAGAGGAGCTGGCCTTCCGCGTTGCCTTGTCTCTGCCCGAACGGCTTCCTAAACTCAAACCATGGTTATCTGGATACGAGATGGGCAGTTGGCCACCGGGCAGCGCCCAGGCTATTCCCCCGGCGCTGAGTTCAGCGTTGCACGGCAGGCGATAGACGAGTGGGTCGAGGAGAAACATCGGGCAGGAATCGCCTCGATCATCTGCCTGCTTGCCGGCGATCAGTTGCCGCTCTACAACCGCGCCCTGCCGCAAGGGTTGCTGCAGTTCTACAGCGAAGCGGGCTTCGCCGTGGCGAACATCGCCTCACCCGACGGCATGACCGATCCGTTCACAGCGGAGCAGTTCGAGCAGGCGTGGCAAGCGTTCCAGACTCTGCCGAAACCGGTGCTCGTGCATTGCAGCGCCGGCTATGACCGCACCGGGCGGATGGTCGAGTTTCTGCTGGATCGGCTAGGTGAATAGGACGGGTAGGTCGACGGTTCGACGTCGCACCGATGGCCCGTCAAAATTACTGGACTCCAATAGTCCTAAGACTTCAGAACCCCAGCCCGCGATCCTTGAGCGAGATGAAGCGGCCCAGGCCGATGACGATGTGATCCAGGACTTCGAGGTCGAGCAGTTTGCCGGCAGAGACGAGGTCGCGGGTGATGCTCACGTCCTCTCGGCTAGGTGTCGGGTCGCCAGAGGGATGGTTGTGCACGACGATGATGCTCGTGGCGTTCATTCGAATAGCGGGACGGAAGACCTCGGCCGGACGCACCTGCGACTGGTTTACCGTGCCGCTGGAGATGATTGGCATCGCAAGCACCTGATTCTTCGTGTTCAGCACCAGCACCCGTAGCTGCTCCTGATCCAGCAGTGACATCTCCGTCTGCAGCAGCCGAGCCACATCGCCGGGCTCTCGGATGATCGGTCTCGCCTCGGGACTTGCAGCAGCGAGCCGCCGGCCAAGCTCCAGAGCCGCACGAAGCTGCGCAGCTTTCGCCTCACCGAGACCCCTTGTGGCGCAGAGCTCATCAAAGCTCAGCCGCGCCAGGCCGACGATGCCGTCCCCCTGACTCAACAGCCGCGTCGCAACTTCCAGCACATTTTCGCCTGCAAGGCCGGTGCGCAGGATGATCGCAAGCAGTTCTGCCGTCGCCAGCGCCGTCTCGCCGTAGGTGCGAAGCCGCTCACGCGGGCGTTCGCCGGCTGGCATTTCGCGGATGGTGGGGCGATACTCCTGCCGCCTCGGGCTGCGTTCGATGGCCCCGCTTGCGGCGCGCCGTGGCTCCTCGTCTGGCCGGTCGAGAAGATCGGGGTCGATTTCGTTCTCAACTGCGGTCGCAAGGGCGGGCTCGTGAACACTGCGTGCCGGCTGCAGCTCAGACATTCTCGCCTCCGCTCCCGGCTGCTCGCAATGCCGCCGAGGACGGTCACACTGTAGCGCGGAGGCGTCATTCCTGCACCCTTTCCGCAGGGCGGTCGGATGCTGCGTTCAGGAGAGGTGAGAGGATAGGGCGGCAACGGCGCCTAAACCGCGACAGCCTGCTCGTAAGCGCGGTGCTCGCCGGGACGGCGGAACCGGTAGCCAAGCCGGGGGACCGAAACGATGTGCCCGGGCTGGCCGGACCGTGGCTCGATCTTGCGACGCAACTTCCAGATGTGCGCGTCGATCGTGCGCTCGACGGCCTGATCGCGCGAGCCCCAGACGAAGTCCAGCAGATCCTCGCGCGAGTACACCACACCGGGATCGCGCATCAGCGTATGAAGAATCGAAAACTCCAGTGGCGTCAGGTGCACATCTCGCTCCCCCACGGAGGTGCTGCGGCTAATAGCGTCGATCGTCACCTCGCCGATGGTGATTCGCGGACCGCTCTCCGCCGGCAGACTACCGCAGCGCCGGAGCATTGACCGCACCTGCGCTACCATCACCCCGGGATCGCCGTCACGCTGCACCACCTCGTCTGCGCCAGCCTCGAACAGCTTGAGCGAGCGGTCTATATCGCCGTCAGGGACGACGCCGATCAGCGCATCCGTAGCGTCGTGCAGCCAGCCAAGCAGTTCCAGGGCATCAAGGTTCGGCAGTGACTCAACTACGATCGCCTGGTCGGGAGACCGGCGACGCAGCAACCGTTCGAATTCATCCAGATTTTGCATGCGCAGGGCGACAAGTCCCCCGGCTCGCATGCGGGTGACCACCCCGTCACTCCAGTCCGTCTGATCGAGCAGGTAAACTGTTCCCGCCATAGCTGGCTTCCGCCCCTCGCGATCGTCGTCCCTGAGACCACCTGAGCCCAACGGAGCGATCATCACGCGATCGCCTGTGAGGTCATGCTATCGGCGCCTCCAGCCGCTTGCATGAACGTTTTCTCAGGTTCCCTCTGCAACCGGGCGAAGGCTTACGCCGTTTGCTCCGGCCAGGGCACATGGTCAGGAATGACGAGGCCGTGATCGGCGACACGAAGGTCGCGTTTGAAATCGGTGGAAAGCCGCGCCGCAAGCTGCTGCAGCTCATGCTGGCTCAAAGCGCGTGTAACCTCCGGTGCGAGGCACTCATGCAACGGAGCATCGTCGTCGTGTGAGCCAGAGTAGTGAATCAGGTAGGTCTGCCGTGGCGTCCACGACGCAGTCAGAAGCAGAGACTCTTCGACAGAAATGTGCCAGTTGCGGTGACCTTTCGGGTTTTTCGGGTCGGGCTGCGGATGCACCGTATTCGAATCTACGAACAGCAAATCGCAGCCGAGGAGCGGCGACGGGTCCGCTCCACGTCGCAGCCGCAGCATGTCCCAGGCAAGTCCCACCCGCCGCCGGCGGCCATCGAACTCGAAGTCCACGCCATAGATCACGGAGCCGGGCGCGGAAGGGCCGTGAATTACTGGCACCGCCGAGACACGAAGCTCTGCCTGCTCGTGCCCGACAATGACCACCGCCTCACTCGCTGTTACGGCGTGAAACTGTACCGACTTTCTCCACCAGTGAAAAAGTCCAGTCTTATCGAAGACCGCTTTGAACGCAGGCTCCGTGCAGTACACGGGGAGCGGCCAGGGCTGCCCGGGAACGCTGCTGCGAGAAAGCGATGCGAGCAGCCAGTCGAGGCCAGCGACGTGGTCGAAGTGCGGGTGGGTCAGGACGACGGCATCAACCCTGTTCAGGCCGGTTGTCTGCTGCAGGTCCAGCAGACTGTTGACCACGCCCATACCGCAGTCAACGAGCACATGCAGCAGCACGTTCGCCGCCGAACGCCGGATAATTAGCGACGCGGATGTATTGGCCGCCCGGTACGGGGCGCGGCGAATCTCCGTGTCGCGCGGCCCTTCGGCGGCGAACTTCGACGGCCAGGCCGCGTGGTGTCCGTTAACCCGGACCACGAGCTCAGGCTCGGGACCGCCGGTCAACTCTGCGACGGTCACGACCGGGATACCGCTGCTGATTCCACTTGCTCGGCGTCGTCGTCGTGGGCGGCCTGCGTCATGACGTCGCCACTTCCATACGAAATGATTCACGGTCAGCTGCGCCGCCTGTTCGCGTTTCTGCCGTTGCTCAGCTTTACTGTAGAAGCGGGCCAATGACGGCACAATCCGTCGAAAGGCTTCAGGCTCACTACCTCGACTGTGATACATTGACGCTGACGTAAAGGTTTGTTACTATCCGACCGACACCAGACCGGGATAAGAGTCCAGCATGAGCATCACTATCCCTCGGCGAGAGGCGCGGGTTGCGTCTCCGCCGCCCCCACTCCCACCCGGGTCCCCCGCTCCGCCTGCACACGGCGGCATGTTCAGTTCGCTCAAGCATCCGAATTACCGTCTGCTCTGGATCGGCACGATCGTTTCGTCCTCCGGCGATTGGATGGACATCGCTGCGCTCTACTACCTCGTCTATTCGCTGACCAGGGACCCGTTCTATCTCACCGCGTACAGTCTGGTGCGAGCGGTGCCGATCCTGTCGCTGACCCTGTTCGGCGGCGTGGTTGCCGATCGATTCGAGCGGCGACGGCTGATGTTCGTGACGCAGACCCTGGCGATGATTCTGGCGACGGCTCTGGCCATCCTCGTCAGCGGCGGCTGGATCAACATTGGCGAGATCCTCGTGATCGGCTTCGGCCGCGGCGTCATGATGGCGTTTAACCAGCCAGCACGGCAGTCGCTCATATCCGAGCTTGTGCCGCCGGCAGATCTGCAAAATGCGATCGCTTTAAACTCGGCCTCGATGAACCTGACCCGGGTGTTCGGTCCCATGATCGGCGCCGCTGCCATCGCGATCGCGGGCTTGCAGGGTGCGTTCTGGCTGAATGCCGCCAGCTTCATCGTCTTGCTCTGGAGTCTGTTCGCGATGCAGTTCCCGGTCCGCGTGGTGAAGGCAGCCCGGATGAGCATGGTCAGCAGCCTCGCCGAAGGCATCGGCTACCTGCGGCGGCACGGCAGCCTCGGTCCGTTGGTTCTGCTGGCGACGATGCCGATGATCTTCGGCATGTCCTACATGTACATCGTCCCGGTCTTCTCTCGCGACATCCTGCACGTTGGCGCGGACGGAAATGCTTTTCTGGTTGCCGCTTCGGGCGTTGGCGGCTTCGCCTGCGCACTTGGGATCGCTTCAGCGCGAGGGTTCCATCACCGCGGCTGGCTGATGCTGTTCGGACTGTTCACGTTCGGCGGCTCGCTCGTCGTCTTCTCTGAATCATCAATGATGTTGCTCTCGCTGCTGGGGCTGTTTGGCGCCGGGGTCGGCCAGATGGCGTATATGGCCACCAACAACACGCTCGTCCAGGAGATCGTCGATCCCGCGTACAGGGGCCGCGTGCTCAGCACACTATCGCTCAGCATCGGCTTCGTGCCCCTGGGCACCGCGCTCGCGAGCACTATGATCAAGCTCATGGGCGCACCTACTGCCGAGGCTGTGATGGGCAGCACGCTGATCTTGATCGCTGCCTACGTCGCCGTGTTCATGCGGAGCGTCCGCGATCTCGCGTAGCCCGTCTATAACCGAACAGATCGCGCCCCGCTGGCCAGCACATGAAACTGCGACCACTGCCCGGATACCGATGACCGTTGTATGCTGCCAGCGAGATCAGCGATGCCGGACATCTGATTCCCGGCACGCCTGGAGGGGAACCAGATGCCCGAAGATGCCCCCCTCGCGGGGAAGGTTGCGATCGTCACCGGCGCAGGCAGAAAGCGCAGCATCGGCAGGCCGATCGCCATCGCACTTGCCCGCGAGGGTTGCGACATCGTTCTTACCGGCACGGGCCGCAAGCTTGAGCACTACCCTGAGGACGAGAAGCAGTCCGGCTGGCGCGACATCGAGTCGGTCGCCGAGGAAGTACGTGCGCTGGGCAGGCGGGCCTTGCCGCTCGTCTCGGACGTGCGCAGCGCGCAGGCGATCGACGCCCTTGTCGAGCGTACGCTGGCCGAGTTTGGACGCGTCGATATCCTGATTAACAACGCCGGCGCAGCAAAAGGCGACGATCGCGTGCCGGTGGTGGACCTTGACGAAGCGGTCTGGCGAAACGTGATCGACACGAACCTGACCGGCACCTTTCTTATGTCTCGCGCCGTCGCCCGGCAACAGACGAAACAGGGCACGGGCGGCACAATCATCAACATCTCCTCGATCGCGGGTAAGCTGCACGGACCGAACACGGCCGCCTACGCTGCGAGCAAGGCGGGCATCCAGTCGCTTACCGCATCAATGGCGGCGGAGCTCGCCCGGTACCAGGTGACTGTTAACGCAGTTCTGCCCGGAATGATCGATACCTTCCGCATGGACGACATGGGCCGTGGTGAAAGCTGGGAACGGGCGATCAAATCACGCGTACCGCTGGGACGGGCCGGCACGGGTGAAGATATCGCCGAAATGGTCGCATTCCTCTGTTCGCCCAAAGCGGCCTGGATCACCGGCCAGAGCTATGTAGTGGACGGTGGCACCGTACGCCAGGGGTAGGCGTGGGAGCCCGTCGTGCGAGCATAGGGCGTGATGACCCCTAGCGGGCATAACGGACAGGCAGCAGGCGGATTGGTCAGAGGCGCGGCCAGCGCAGAAGGAGCACCCGGACACAATGGAGCATGCGCCGCTCGCGAACCGGCTTCTGGAAGAGATGCGGCTCGCCCACGGAGAACTGATCGCCCATAGCGACGCGAGCGCCCCTGTCCGTGATGGACTTCACGCAATCGCTCAGGCGATCACGGCTGCGCTGGCTGGACTCAGTGACAACGAGGTGCTAATGGCACCGGCGCCGGAGGAGTGGTCGATGGCCGAGGTCGTCGAACATGTGCACGAACACGACCGCAGGTATCAGGAGGCGGCCCAGCACGGTGTGATGCATTATGTCGAGCACGGTCTCGAACATGCGTTGCAGCTCTGGAAACTGCGACGCGACCTTGGGCTCTCCCCATAGCGGAGAGAATAGTGCTGCGGCCTGCGAATCTCGCCTTCGTCTGGTACACTAGAGCAGAACATTTGTCCGTATTCAATGGATTGCGGGCGAGAATCGGGAGCGATCGGGCGTGTCGGCGACTACAGCAGCAATGGCAGTAGCGATGAGTGATGATGACGGTCGCATAGTCTCTGGCGATGGTGAATCGGACGACGAGCATTTCGATTCCACGCTGCGGCCGAAGCATCTGTCCGAGTACATCGGTCAGGAGAAGGTCAAGGACAACCTCCTCATCGGCATCAAGGCTGCCCTGGCGCGCGGCGAGGGTCTGGACCACCTGCTGCTCTATGGGCCTCCGGGCCTCGGGAAGACGACGCTGGCGAACATCGTCGCCTCCGAGATGGGCGTCAATGTCCGCACCACCTCCGGTCCAGCAATCGAGCGCCCCGGTGATATCGCTTCGATGCTCACCAACCTCCAGAGCGGCGATCTGCTCTTCGTTGACGAGATCCACCGCCTGCCGCGCATCGTTGAGGAAGTTCTCTACGCAGCGATGGAGGACTTTGCCCTCGATCTGGTGATCGGCAAGGGGCCGGGGGCCAGAAGCGTGCGCATCCCCCTGCAGCACTTCACGCTGGTGGGCGCGACTACCCGGTACGACATGATCAGCCCCCCGCTGAGAGACCGCTTTGGTTCCGTATACCGGCTGGAGTTCTACACCGACGAAGCGCTAACCCGGATCGTGAACCGCAGCGCCCGCATCCTGAACGTGGAGATCGAACCGGCCGGTTCAATCGAAATCGCCCGCCGATCACGCGGCACACCGCGCATTGCTAACCGGCTGCTGCGCCGGGTGCGCGACCACGCCCAGGTCCTGCACGACGGCGTGATCACGCTCGCCGTGGCACGGGAATCGCTGGCACGGCTTGAGGTCGATGAACTTGGTCTGGATGAAGTGGACCGGATCATCCTGCGCACGATGATCGACACGTTCGAAGGCCGGCCGGTGGGGCTCGTTACGCTTGCTCACGCGACCTCGGAGGACCCTGACACGATCGAAACGGTATATGAGCCGTTTCTGCTGCGGCTCGGCTTCATCATGCGCACGCCGCGCGGCCGTGTTCCCACCGCACGTGCCTACCGGCATCTCGGCCTGACCCCGCCCGCGGTGCCCGGCGACCCGCAGCTCGGCCTCCCCTGGGGCGAGGAGCCGGACGACGAAGGCGAGCCGGACAGCGGCGAGTAGCATCGCCTTGCGGAATCGCTAGTCCCGTCCTGGCCTGTTCCAGCTGACCATTGCGAAGGCCCGCTCTTCCGCAAGTACCTGCAGCTGTGAACGACGGGAGTCGCGCTTCTCGTAGTTGCTGAAACCTCTGCAAGCGCCCGGTCGTGCTTGCAACGAGCGCCGCACCACCACGGCACGGCCGATCGCCACGGGCCGGCACCGTTCTAAGGTACCGGTCCGGGCCGCGACCTGTGACGGATGTGCGCGTTCACGGTCGAAGCCATACTCGGAGTTGTGAAGCGGCGCCGACTCGGACGGCCGCACCCAGCGGAGGAATCAGATATGTACATCTTCAAGAGTTGCCCGAAGTGCCGTGGCGACCTGGCTGTCGAACGGGATGGCATGCGTGCCCGGCGCCTGACAAAGGACGCCGAGTTCACCTGTCTGCAGTGCGGATACTACCTGCTGGCGTCACAGCGCCGCGACCTGCTCGTGCGCATTGCCACCTACTTGCAGGAACGCCGAGCGTCGATTATCGCATCCAGGACCGGCGGAGCACAGGTCGCGGCGTAAGCCGCACTGAGCGGCTTGAGATCCCGCGTCGGTGCGTAAGCGTTCACCGGCCGGATGAAGCGTCAGGCATGAGGCCGCAGATTCGCGGTGATCGGGGCTACCGGTACTCGATCCGCGGCGCGAACAGCCGCTCTGCCTCGGTATGGATCGCGCTCGCGGCCGAGCTGGCGAGGCCGCGCATCAATCGCTGCATGACCGGCACAGCGGGACGAACCGTGACAGCGCTCTTCTCGGGCGCATCACCGAGCCGCGCCGCCACAGCTATCGCCCGCTCCAGATCGCCGAGTTCATCGACCAGCCCCTGTTCCAACGCCTGGCTCCCCCAAAAGACTTCACCCGTGGCCCACTCGCGTGCCCGTTCACCCGAGACCTTGCGGCCGGCCGCGACGACATCGATGAAGCGCTCAAAGAAAGCGCCGATCAGGGCCGTATTGTTGTCGCGCTCAAGCTCAGACTCTTCGCGGAAGGGCAGGCCGGAGCCCTTGAGCGGGCCGGTAGCGATCACGCTCACCTTGATGCCGATCTTCTCCAACAACTCCTGTACCTGTGGGCGAACCATGATCACCCCGATGCTGCCCACGATGCTGGAGCGCTGGGCGATGATCTGTTCTGCCGCGCAGGCGATGTAGTAGGCTCCCGACGCGCCTGTTCCACGCACGAAGGCCACGACCGGCTTTTTCGCCGCAATCGCCCTGACCGAGTCGTAGATGTAGTCTGACTCGCCGGCAGCGCCGCCGGGTGAGTCTATATCCAGCACGACCGCCTTCACCTGACGATCCTCACGCAACGCCTTGAGCATGGGCGCGAACTGGCGCGAACGAATCGCGCCGCCGATCGGGCCATACATCTCGACTACGGCCACGCGCGAGCGGTTGAACGGCGCGAATCCCATCGGCAGCCTCTTCCTGGTAATGCACGGTCCCGCCGGGATTGTATCACCAGGCGCGGGCTACTCCCGATCTACTACCTATCGCCAGAAACTGCAGCCTCTGCGGGGTATGTCAGGGCTGGTTCCAGCCCCGTAACCTGTGGTCTGTAGGGAATAAACCCTGGTCCCCCGGTCCAAAAAAAGGAGGGAAACGAGATGTACATCGGTGGTGGCCTTCTGGCACTCATCATCATCATCATCATCCTCGTCCTGATCTTCCGGTAGAAATCAGGGCCGGGCGGATACCCCGTCCGCAAAGAGCATGAACTAAACAAGCCCGCCCGGCATAACCGGGCGGGCTTGTTTAGCGTCTATCTCCGGGGCGATCTTATGTCGATGCTGCGGAGGGGAGCCAATGCCGCGCCGGGGGGCCAATGTACGCTGCACGAGGGCGGATCAGCCGGTTGTCGGCATACTGTTCGAGGATGTGAGCGCACCAGCCGGCGAGCCGTGCCGTCGCGAACACCAGCGTCGAGAGCGCGTCTGGAATGCCGAGGGCACGATAGACAACCACGGTGAATAGATCGACGTTAAACGCAGGGATACCACGCCGCGTGGCAGAGCGTTCGATCGCCTCTGTGAGCTCAAGCAGTCCGGTCAGACCCGCTGCGGGGGCCAGGCGCCGGGCCAGGTCGCGCATGATCACGCCGCGCGGATCGACGCCGCGATACACGGCGTGGCCGAATCCCGGCAGCAGCGATCCGGCCTTCAGATACCGGTCGACAACGCTCTCTGCCCCCTCCTGCTCGGCTGCGGCAAGCATCGATCGAACGTACCGATCAACACCGCCGTGCAGTGGCCCTCGCAGCGCACAGAGCGCCGCAAGCACGGCGGAAACCAGATCCGCTCTGGTCGAAGCCGCCACCCGGCCGGTGAAGGTCGAAGCGTTCAGCTCATGGTCAGCGTAGAGAATGAACACCTGCTCCAGCGCCCGCGCGTCCGCCGCAGATACTGGCTCGCCGCGAGCCTGAGTCAGGAACCGGATCGCTGTACCCGCGCCGGCAGCCGCGAGGAGCGGGAAATCGACCGGCATCCCTCGCGCGGCAGAGCCCGCAAGCACAGGGAAGGCGCCGAGCAGCCGTAAAGCACGCTGCAGTTCCGGCACATCGGCGCCTTCACGGAGCTCCGGTACCGTCAGCGCCAGCAGGGGCAGAGCCGCCTGCATACGCGCCATGGGAGGAGTCTCGGTGGGCAGTGCTGCCAGTGCCTGCCAGACCAACGAAGGCACTGCCGCGCCCGCATGGAGCTCCGCCTGCGCCCCGGCAAGTTCGCCCTTCGATGCCGGTGAACCTGTGAGCAGCAGCCAGGCGACCTCTTCAAACGTTGCGGACGCTGCGAGCTCTTCGACGGGGAAGCCACGGTATCGCAGTCCCGAGGCGTCAATCGAGCTAATTGCCGATTCGAGCACCGTCACGCTCGGCGCAAAAGGCAAGTGTGTTCTTTCTGACAAGGGTCAGCGTTCCGTCGCCCACCCTTCGGCGCTGGGAAGCGCCGTCGGGCCGGATGCTGCTGCCGGACGTTCGACTGCGCTCCGCGTTGACAGGTCAGGTTCAGGCGAAGGCACAGTGGCGGCGTCGACATCAGGGGGCCGCAACGAGAGCAACGCTTCGATCTCGCTGAGCAGGTACAGACGGCGACGGCGAATGCCCTGCTTATAGCTACGCAATACGCCGCGAGAGACGTACGCGTAGAGCGTCTCCGGCTTGACGCCCAGCTGTGCGGCAGCTTCCTGCACGTCAAGGTATGCGGCACCGTCGATGTTAATCATTGCCCTCTCAGTATTGGGTCGCTCCGCAAGGTGGTCAACGGCGATGGTTCTTGAATCAATATAAATCAAGTATTGTTGACATTCATAGCAGTCAAATCTATAGTTGCCATTGACCGCGACCCGGCTAATGGCACCGTGGCGCGGATTATCGAAGCACAAACGAGGAAACGAGCATGACCACGAGCGCACCGGCAGGGCTGGAGGACGTTGTCGCCTGTACATCGGCGATCTGTGAGATCGATGGCGTTGCGGGCAGGCTGTCCTATCGGGGCTACAACATCGATGACCTGGCATCGCTGACCTTCGAGGAGATCTGTTACCTGCTCTGGCACGGAGACCTGCCGTCTGCGTCCACGCTGGCGGAACTAAATGCTCAGTTCGCCAGAGACCGCTCCCTTCCCGAAGCGATCGAAACGCTCCTTCGCAGCCTGCCGCCCACAGCGCATCCCCTCGCCGTTTTGCGTACGGCGATCTCGGCGCTCGGCAGCCTCGATCCCGAAGGTGAAACGGGGTCGAAGGAAGCGAATCAGCGTAAGGCGGTCCGCCTGACGGTGCAGGCGCCTCTGATCGTCGGCGCCTGGCAGCGGCTGCGAACCGGGCTTGAACCGGTGCAGCCCGTCGCAGGCGATAGCATTGCCGCCAGCTTCCTGCGGGCCTCACTCGGCACCACGCCGGCGCCCGCGGCGGAGCGGGCGATGGACGTAGCGCTCATCCTCCACGCTGACCACGAGCTGAATGCATCGACGTTTGCGGCCCGCATAGCCGCCGCCACCGAAACCGATCTGCACTCAGCGATTACGGCGGCGTGCGCCGTGCTGAAGGGACCAAAGCACGGTGGCGCCAACGAGGATGTCTTCGTAATGCTGGAGGAGATCGGTGTACCGGCGGCGGCCGAGGAATGGGTCCGGCGCAGGCTGGCATGGCGCGAGACACTGCCGCCTGCGGAGCGCCAGATGATCAAGGCGCGCTTCTCAGGCTTCGGCCACCGCGTCTACAAAGTAGATGACCCGCGAGCCGCTCATCTGCGCCGCATGGCGCAGCAGCTGGCCGAAACCGATCCGCGCACGCGCACCTGGCTCGACATTGCCGAGCGAGTACGCGCGGTCGTCGCTGCTGAGAAGGGGCTCAAAGTAAACGTGGACTTCTACTCGGCGCTGGTCTACCAGTCGCTGGGCATCCCGGCGGACCTCAACACGAGCTTTTTCGCGGTCTCGCGCATGGCGGGCTGGACGGCACATGTCCTCGAACAGTACGCCAACAACCGGCTGATCAGACCGCGCGCAGAGTACATCGGCGAACGTAATCGAACGCTCCCGGCGAAAGTCACCGCCGGTAGCCGCGGATAGCCAGGATCAAGCTACACTTCGTCGAAAACCCGGCCCGGAATTCCCTGAATCAAGAACAGCCGGTGGCAGAAATTACTGCCCCGGCTGTTCGTTTAGATCAACCTGTTGGTGAAAAGAAACTACTCGAATCCGGCGACCGCCTGAGCGCTGCGCTCCGTCACACTGCCAGAGGCCTTCTCCGCAGTCGCGGGCTCCACTTGACCCGGTTTCGCTGTGGCTGCCTCTTCCTGTTCGCGGTAGGCCATTCGGTAGAGGCGCGAGTAGATACCGTTCATATCCAGCAACTGCTGATGGTTGCCCATCTCGGCGATCTCACCACGCTCAAGCACCACCACCCGGTCCGCGTCGCGAATCGTCGAGAGGCGGTGAGCGATGACGAAGCAGGTGCGGCCCTTGAGGATCGTGCCCAGGGCTCGCTGAATCACGATCTCCGTCTGTGTGTCCACGTTCGCGGTTGCCTCGTCCAGCACCAGGATGCGCGGATTCGCCAGCACGGCACGGGCGAAGCTGAGCAACTGGCGCTGGCCGACCGAGAGGTTGCTGCCGCGCTCGTTGAGCATCGTGTCGTAGCCATTCTCGAGCCGCATGATGAACTCGTGCGCACCCACCGCGTCAGAAGCCGCCTCGATCTCCGCCTGCGTTGCGTTGAGCCGGCCGTAGATGATGTTGTCACGCACCGTTCCCGAGAAAAGGAACGGCTCCTGCAGAACAACGCCCATCTGACGGGTCAATGACTTGCGTTTGATCTGCCGCAGATCGACGCCGTCGATGTCGATTGAGCCGCTGGTGACCTCGTACAGGCGGCTGATGAGTGAGGTCATCGTGCTCTTGCCGGCGCCGGTCTGACCGACGAAGGCGATTGTTTCGCCGGGCTCGACGTGCAGATCGATGTCCTTCAACACCGGCTGCCCTTCGATGTACTCAAAGGTCATGTGGTTGAAATCTACCCGGCCGTCGATCACATCAAGCTCGACGGCATCAGGGGCATCGACGATTTCTGGCTTGGTGTCAAGCACCTCGAAGATGCGCACCCCGCCGGCCATCGCCCGCTGAATCTGCGTATACTGCAGCACCATGTCGCGGATCGGATCGAAGAAGCGCTGAATATAGAGCACAAATGCAGCCAGCACGCCGACCTGGAGTCCGTTGTGCACCAGTGCAGCCCCGATCACCAGCGCCAGCGCCGTGGCCATCGCGACGATGACTTCCACGATCGGCAGCACCACCGCCGAGAGCCGGCCGGCCTCGACATTGGCCGACAGGTTGGAGCGGTTCACCTGGTCGAAGCGACGGCTGTTCTCGCCCTCGCGCGACATCGACTGGATGACCTTCACGCCCGAGACATTTTCGTTGAGCGTCGAATTCACGACCGCGATCGCCTGGCGAACGTTCACAAACGCATCGCGGGCGCGGCGTTGCCAGAGAACCATCAGCCCGATCAGCAACGGCACCGTGCAGAACGTGAGCAGGGCGAGCTTCCAGTCGAGCAAGATCAGGGCAACGACCACGACGACCAGACCGGCGAGGTTGCCGAACACGGTCAGCATCCCCGAGGTCATCAGCTCTTGCAGCGAGGTCACGTCGCTGGTGACGCGTGACATCACCCGTCCGACTTCGTGCGTATCGTAGAAACTGAGCGATAGCCGCTGGAGGTGATCGAACATCTCGATGCGCAACTGGCGCAGCACGTTGTGACCGATGATGCCGCTCTGGTTGAGCTGCAGGTACTGGAACGCCCAGCTCAGAACCGCAAACGTGACCGCGATCCCGCCGATCAGATTCAGGCGATCGGAATCGTTCCTGCGAATCGCCTCAATGGCAAGGCCGATCAGCAGGGGCTGCATATATGACGTGAAGGCGAAACCGATCACGCCGATGATTGAGAAGATCAGACGCCACTTGTACGGGCGCACGTACTTGCCGACGCGGCTGACAACCTGAGAGTCGTACAGCTTGCCCAGGTCATCGTCGTTCCAGCCGTCCATGCCACGCCGGAAACCAGGACCGTTATTCGAGGTAAGGCTCGAACTCCAACCGCCTGCCGCCGTACCGCCGCCAAAGAAACCCATACGTCGCTCCTAGTCTCCCGCCGCCACGGCACGTGCGGGCATTGAGGCGGTCTCGTTGCCGCCCTTGCGGCTGGTCTCGAACGCGTCTTCCTGGTCCCGCAGTTCGAGGTCGTAAATCGATCGGTAGAGGCCGTTTTTGTCCAGCAGCTCCTGATGTCGGCCCCGTTCGGCAATTTCACCCCGGCGCAGCACAAGGATCTGGTCCGCCTGTCGCACGGTCCGCAGCCGCTGGGCGATGACGAAGGTTGTGCGGCCTTTCATCAGGTCGGCCAGCGCCTGCTGAATCAGGTACTCGGTTTCCATGTCAACGCTGCTGGTCGAGTCGTCGAATACCAGGATGCGCGGATCGAGCAGCAGCGTTCTGGCGATCGAAATCCGTTGCTTCTGGCCACCAGAGAGGGTCACACCACGTTCGCCCACCCAGGTTTCGTAGCCATCGGGCAGTGTCAGGATGTAGTCGTGGATCCGTGCCGCTTTAGCAGCTGCTTCTACTTCCTCATCGGTTGCATCCAGGCGGCCATAGCGGATGTTCTCGCGGATCGTGTCCATGAACAGGAATACATCCTGTTGCACGATGCCGATATTGCTACGAAGCGAGGCCAGCGTCACGTCACGAATATCGTGGCCGTCGATCGAGATGCTGCCGCCGGTTACGTCGTAAAAGCGCGGCATGAGGTTCACGACCGTGGACTTGCCGCTGCCCGTGGGGCCTAGCAGCGCGACCATCTCACCGGGCTTCGCCTCGATGCTGATCTCCCGCAGAACAGGACTGATCGCGTCGTAGCCGAAGGCAACTTTGTCGAAGCGCACGTACCCCTCGACCTTTTCGAGGGTCGCAGCGCCCGGCTTCTCTTTGACGGCCGACTCGGCGTCGATGATCTCGAAAATCCGCTCGCCCGAAGACTGCGCCCGCGCGAACATCGTCACCATGAAGCCGAGGCTGCGCACCGGCAACTGCAGAATCGTCAGGTAAAGCAGGAACTCGGTAAGTTCACCAACCTTGACCGAGCCACTGATGGCTAGATGACCGCCGTACCAGATCGTCAGCACCAGGGTCATCGCGCCGAGGGCGCCCATCAGGGGCTGGTTGGAAGCCTGCAGCCGGTTGGCTTTGAAGGACCATTGGAAGAGGTCGTCCGCCTCCACCTTGAATTTTGCGCTCTCGAACTCCTCGCGGCTAAATGCTTTGACGACGCGTACGCCGGAGAGATTCTCCTGCAACACCGTGCCCAGGCGCCCCATGCCGTCCTGCACCTTCAGCCACATCGGGCGCATGAGTGAGGCCATGTAGTAGGAGCGCCAGGCGATGATCGGCAGCATCGCCCAGGCAACCAGCGTGAGCCGCCAGTTGGCGACCACCATCAATGTGAACGCCGTAATCAGCAGGACGATCGTATAGAAGAGGCGGATGACGCCCATGTTGATATAGAAGCGCACACCTTCAACATCGCCGGTGGCGCGTGACATGATCTGGCCGATCTGCGCCTTGTCGTGGTAGGCGTAGCTCAGGCGCTGCAGCCGGTCGTAGATCAGGTTGCGCAGGTCGTATGCCACCTGCTGTGACAGCGTTTCGCCCTGGTACTGCTGCAGGTAATAGAACAGCCCGCGGAAAACCGACGCCGCGAGGATCGCAAGGCCAGCGAGGACAAGGCCGTGCAGGTCGAGCCCCGGCAGCTTGCCGTTCGCGTTCTTCTGGCCGCCTTTGATAGTGGTGTCGATCGCCCAGCCGATAATCTTCGGCGTGGCGAGCACGAACGCTCCCGTGAGGATCGTGCTCATGACGACGATAAACGTCTTCAACTTGTACGGACGGAGGAATAAGAGAAGCCGAACTAAAATAGGCATGCGCTCTCCCGATCTGTGGCGTCACGCTGGGGGTTACTATTATCCTAACGTTCACGTGAAGTTTTGGCAAGGGTGATCGCCCGAGATCTGTAACGCACTCTGTTGCATCGCGCACGATCACCGCCACATTTCACCGGTGGTACACTGGCCCAACCTGCAGCAGTCGGCGGAGGCAAAGCGCATGGCCGCAGTCGCTTCTTCCTATCTCATCCGCCCGATGACCATTGCCGACATCCCGCATGTGACCGAGGTCGAGCGGGAGTCGTTCCCGACGATGTGGCCGCAGACTGCCTACAAACGTGAGCTGCAGTCCAACAGCATGGCCCGCTACCTCGTGATCAGTGACCGCAACGGCGCCCCGCCTCAGAACGTCGCCACAGTACGAGAGGCAGATTTCCCGCTGGGCGGGGTCGTACGCAGCTTTCGCCGCATGCTTGGCCGCGATGCCGCGCCCGTCATCCTGCCGCCTGCGGAGGAACAACTCGTCGCCTTCCTCGGCCTCTGGTTTTTGCTCGAAGAGTGCCACGTCGTCACGGTGGCCGTGCGCGAGGCACGCAGGCGGCAGGGACTCGGCGAACTGCTGGTGATCACGGCGATCGAGCTGTCCTTGCGTAAGCAGCAGGACGTGCTCACCCTTGAATGCCGCGTCAGCAATACGGGGGCGTTGGCGCTATATGAAAAGTACGGCTTCCGCAACGTCGGCGTGCGCAAGCGCTACTACACCGACAACAACGAGGACGCCCTGATTATGACAACGCCGCCGATCAGCACCCCGGAGTACAGGGCAACCTTCGACCGGCTCCGCGCACAGCACCACGACCGTCACGGGGAGACTCGTGTCGAACACCCTGAGCTGTAGCCGACGTGTGGGCGGTAGCCCGGTTTACGCTGCCCCGGCTCCCGAATCGCGCCCGCTCGCAAGTTGCTCGAGCCGCATGACGTTCTGCAACGCTTCCTTGAGGCTAGCGCCGCGCACGTAGCAGCCATGACCCCGTACGAGCACTGCCGGCTGCTGCGCCAATACGTCTGCCACCTGACGCACGATGTCACGAGCGCTGATCAAGACGGGAACGGAACCGACGGCGCTTCCTTCAGCGTTCTCGGCAAGAGACAGCTCGCGTTCAGTCTCTGCGCGGCGCAGGGCGACAGGCGGTCGGGCGAAGATTAACGCACGGCCTGCGCCCAACACATAGACGACGCGATGAATTGGCGTATCGAGCGACGGGTTCACCGTCGTCGGCCGTGTCGTGCGGCCAAC
This sequence comes from Dehalococcoidia bacterium, assembly GCA_038240805.1. Lineage (GTDB taxonomy): Bacteria > Chloroflexota > Dehalococcoidia > CAUJGQ01 > CAUJGQ01 > JBBRGK01. Next base: position 17,966 of record JBBRGK010000003.1, read on the forward strand.
CAGGCAGAGATCGGCCATAACGAGCGCACCCAGGTCCGCTCCTTCGCGGGTGATCAGCACACCATCAGGAGTCCAGGCGCTCATATTGCCCGCGCCGGACGTGATCAGCCCCGCAGCACGGAGCCCTTCCCCCGCCGCTCGGAACTGCGGCAGCATCGACTCTTTCGCGTAGCCAGTTCCGGTAGTCGTCATACTGTCCGGCTCTCCGATCGCGGTTTGGGCTCTTCGAGAGAGGTTTGCGACACAGCCCGCATTCACTCAGCCGGCCGCCGCAGGCCGGCGGCTCAGAGGGGAAGCGAAGCCACCGCCATCGACGTAGAGCACCTGGTGCGTGATGTAGCGGCCAGCTTCTGAGCAGAGGAAGGCAACTGCGTTGGCGATGTCCTCCGGCTGGCAGACAAAGCCAAACGGAGAGCTTGCGGCCAGTTCGTGGATGTCCTGCACGCCGCTGACGGCGCGGGCGAGGCGCTTGCCCATCTCGGTCTCGACAAGGCCGGGCGCGACCACGTTCACGCGGATGCCGTTGTCGCGCTCTTCTTTCGCCAGCGTCTTTGCCAGCGCTTCGAGCGCCGCCTTCGCCATGTTGTAGGGCGAGCCGTTGGCGTTGAGGCTGTGTGTGGCTGTGGAGGAGATCATGATCACGTCGCCGCGCTCCTGCTGCCGCATCGATGGCAGAGACAGCTTACTCAGGTAGAAGGCGCTGAAGACGTGGGTCTGCAAGACCCGGGCCATCTCAGCCGGGTCGGTGTCGGCCACGGCGTGGCCGCGCGAGGCGATGCCGGCGTTGTTGACGAGGATGTCCACTTTGCCGAAGTCCCGTAGCACGCCTTGCATCATCGTCTGGCAGGCATCCCAGTCTGAAACGTCGGCCTGATAGGCCTCAGCCCGCCTGCCCAGCTTCCGCGCTGCGGCCAGGGTCTCCTCCGCGGCGACGGCGTCCCGGCGATAGTTGATTGCTACGTCGGCGCCATCGGCCGCGAGGCGCTCGACGATCGCTCGTCCGATTCCTCTGCCGCTGCCGCTCACGAGCGCGACTCGCCCTTCCAATCCCGTTCCCATACCTATCTCCTTCTGCTCAGGCGATGCAGCCCGCCAGCACCATCGCGTTCGTCCTGCCGATACCAGTGGTCGGTCATAACCGGCCTAGAAAAGCCCAACGATCCGGCCGTTCTCGTCGATGTCTACCGCTTCGCCGCCCGGCTTCGAAGGCAGGCCCGGCATCGTGCGCATGTCGCCACAGAGGGCGTAGAGAAAGCCGGCCCCCGCTGACAGGCGCACATCGCGCACGGGGACGATGAAGCCCGTTGGGCGACCGAGCAGCGACTGGTCGTGCGAGAGGGAGAGGTGAGTCTTGGCCATGCAGACCGGCAGGTGTCCGTAACCGAGCGTGTCGAACTGCCGCACTTTGCGCCGCGCCTCGCCGGAGAGACTCACATCGCTGGCGCCGTACAGCGTCGTTGCGATCGCGCGCATTTTCTCTTCAGCGGGCGCGTCGTCCGGGTAGATGAAGTGGAAGTTTGATGGCTCGGCCGAAACACGCACGACCGCCTCTGCCAGCGCCCGCGCCCCTTCGCCGCCGTGGACAAAGTGCTCGGCCACCGTGGCCTCGCGCGCCCCGGCGGCGAGACTGGCGCTGCGGATCGCCTCCATTTCCGCATCAGTGTCGGTCGGGAAGCGGTTGATCGCGACCACAACCGGAACGCCGAAGGCGAGCACGTTGGCTATCTGCGCCTCCAGATTCGGCACGCCGGCAGCGAGCGCATCCAGATCCTCTCGCACCAGGCCCTCCGGCAAGGGGCGCCCGGCCACGACGCGGAAGCGGCCGGAGTGTGCCTTCAGTGCCCGCACGGTTGCTACCAGCACGGCGACATCGGGCCGCAATCCGCTCTGCCGACACTTGATGTTGCAGAACTTCTCAAAGCCCAGGTCCGCGCCGAAGCCGGCCTCGGTCACGACAAAGTCGGCCAGCCGCAGACCAATCTGGTCGGCGAGGATGCTGCTGTTGCCGTGGGCGATGTTGCCGAACGGTCCCGCATGCACCATGGCGGGCGTTCCTTCCAGCGTTTGCATGAGGTTTGGCTTGATCGCGTCTTTCATCAGCACCGTCATGGCACCGGCGCACTTGAGGTCGTCGGCGGTCACCGGGGCGCCGTTCTTCGAGTAGGCCGTGACCATGCGGCCCAGCCGTTGGCGCAGGTCCTTGAGGCTGGTGGCGAGCGCCAGGATCGCCATGCACTCCGAGGCGACGGTGATATCAAACCCGCCTTCGCGGGGAACGCCGTTCTCTTTGCCGCCAAGACCAATCACGATCTCGCGCAGCGCCCGATCGGAGATATCGACGACCCGGCGCAGCTCGATGCGATTCAGGTCGATGCCGAGCGCGTTGCCGTGATAGAGGTGGTTGTCGAGGAAGGCTGCCAGCAGGTTGTGCGCCGCGCCGACGGCGTGATTATCGCCCGTGAGGTGAAGGTTAAAATCCTCCATGGGAACGATCTGGGCATATCCGCCGCCGGCAGCGCCACCCTTGATGCCAAACACGGGACCGAGCGACGGCTGCCTGATCGCGGCGATCGCTCGCCTGCCAATTTTTGACAGGCCCTGCGCGAGGCCGACGGTCGTGGTCGATTTACCTTCGCCAAGTGGCGTGGGCGTGATCGCGGTGACGACGACGTACTTCCCGAGCGGCCGGTCGCGCAGACGTGTCAGGGCCGAGAGATCGATTTTCGCCTTGTAGCGGCCATACAGCTCGACTTCGTCTTCCAGCAGACCCAGATCGGCAGCCACGCGGGCGATCGGCTGAAGCGTCGCTGCCTGTGCGATGTCGAGGTCACTGGGAAAGTGTGAGGTCGTGGGCTCCACGGACATCTGAGCACCTCCAGGCCGGCGGCCGGTGGTGCGCCCGCCCGCGCGTTTTTCCAGTATGGCGCAAAGATCCGCCGGAGCGGTAGGCACATCTTCGCGTGCTGGCGCTGCCCGGAGCCGCTGGATACACTACGTCGTGCGATTCAACTCAGGAGGCACGGCGATGTCCGAGTCCAAAACCCGAGCTAAGGCCACGATCGACATTTCCGGCTATCCGAAGAGTGCGAAGCTCGATGACGGTTCGATGGCGACGCTGCGCTTGATGACGGGGTCGGATCGCGACGTAGTGCTCAAGTTCGCCCGATCACTGCCGGAGGACGACCTGCTCTACCTGCGTGTGGATATCACCGACCCGAAAGTCGTAGACGAATGGGTTTCTAACCTGGAGAATCACCGCACGGTGACGGTGCTGGCCGAAGGCGCCAAAGGCGAAGGAATCCAGGGATACGGCAGCCTGCACTACAACGAGGCGAACTGGACCCGCCACCTCGGCGAGATCCGCATCCAGGCCGGCACAACTGCGCGCGGAAAAGGTCTCGGCAGGCAGTTGGCTGCGGCAGTGTTCGAAATCGCCCAGAAACTCGGATTGCAGAAGATAACCGCCCGGATGACGCCAGACCAGCAAAGCGCCCGCGCGACGTTCGAGCGGCTCGGTTTTCAGATGGAGGCGTTGCTGGCCGATTTCGTCATCGACCGTAACGGCCGCACCCGCGACATGCTCGTGATGTCGCACGACGTCACTGGCCACACCAACCGGCTCAACGCCTGAGCCCTAATCGGTGACCGCGAGCTGTCCTGCGAGCGCCTCAACGTCCGCGACATCGTAGCTGCCTGGAGCGCGCCCTTCGCCGGCCAACTGCTGTGAAAGCCGGCGCAATGCCGCGTTGTATGGCGTTGCCACGCCGTGCAACCTGCCCAGCAGGACGATCTCGCCGTTCAGGTAGTCGGTTTCCAGGCGGGTGCTTCCCTTATGAAGACTTTGCCACGTGGAGCTGCCGCCCCGCTCCGCCCCCGGAATCTCTGCCTGCTTAAAGCGGCTGCTGACAAGGTCTCGGTACTCATCCTGGCTGGCGAACGGTATGCCGGCTGCCATGAAGCAGTCGATCGCCTCCTGCCGCACTGTGCGCATGATCTCCTGCGCCTTTTCGTCGGTTCGGTGGAATGACGTTACCGCCTGCAATGCGTTGCCCAGGTTCGTGATCAGCTTCGTGTACTTCAGCCGCATGACGGCCGGATCGGGGCGGCAAACGAACCCGGCTTCTGTTAAATCCGCAGCGATTTGCTCCAAAAGACCATCGGTCCCCGACGGATACCTGCCGGCATCGAGCACCCCCGCGTGGGGCGTTCCCCAGCCGGTGACAATACCGGGGTCGAGGAAAGTCGCCGGCAGCGCCACCAGCATCGCGTACACCCGCTCGAACCGGCGCGCCGCCTGACGCTCATTGTCCACACCGTTCTGACAGCAGACGATCGGCAGATCACCGCCACCGGCCGCCTCCAGGTCGTCGAGTGCGCCGGCGGTGTCCTGCGATTTCATGGTCAGGATCACGACATCGCCCTCGCCAAAACGAAGCTCGCGGGGATGCGCAACGGCCCGTACCGGCAGCAACCGCTCGCCGTCGGTTTCCCGCAGCATCAGACCCCGCGATTGAATGATCTCGAGATGCTGCCCTCGGCAGATGAGCACCGTGTCTTTGCCCGCAGCAAAAAGCCTGCCGCCGACGACACCGCCGATCGCTCCTGCGCCGTAGATGATGTATCGCATAGCCGGTTCCGCCCCACCTTCATCTGCACCGGTCGCGGCATCCGCGCTGCACTGGTCGACCGTTCATGTTCACTGCCGGCGCGGAAACAATCCGCTCCGGTGATCTGCAGTCCGCCTTCCCGGCCTCGTAGCAACACAATGAGCGGACGGCAACAGTGTACGATGACGTCACGCGCCGCCGCGTCACGTGCTGAGCATTCTTCAGGGGCGGAGGGCGCAGCGGAGAGACCCTTGACGGGCGAGATCGACCTCCGCTTCGAGAAAAAGCAGGCCGAGCGGCTGAAAAAGCTCGGTTATCGCCGCCACCCGCAGGGCTCCGGCTGGGTACGCCCCCTGAAGCGGTCGTGGTTCCCCCGCTTCCATCTCTATAGCGTGCCCGACTGGCAGGCGAAGCGAATCCGGCTCGACCTGCACCTCGACCACACGCGCGAAGACCCCGACTCTCGCGGCCCGACCGCAGCCAGCGACGGCGCCGCTGTCACTGCAGAGCTGCAACGAGTCGTGCGTTCACTCACCACCGAAGCCTGAGGACCGAGGTTACTCCCTGGGCAGTCCCAGCCCCCGCGAGGCGATGATGTTGCGCTGGATCTCGCTGGAGCCGCCGTAAATCGAGACAGCGACGGTGCCGAGGTAGCTCTGCGCATAGCGGGCGCGAAGCGGAGCCCACTCCGATGTGCCGTCGAAGATGTTGCCGTACATACCGACGACCTTCATCCCCGTCCGGGCCACCCGTTGCTGCAATTCGGTGTTGTATAGCTTGGCAATCGATGCCTCGTAGTTCGGGATCTGGCCTCTGTCCTGCATCGAAATGACCCGATACGAGAGCATCCTGGCGACGTTGGCCTCGACCATGCGGTCGGCCAGCTCGTTCTTGATCGCTTCGTTGTGACCGAGCGTGCTCTTCTCGCCAGCGTTACGGGCGAAGGCCACCATATCGTCCACGGCCTGCCGCTGACTGACCGCGTTG
>JBBRGK010000004.1:0-21415 GCA_038240805.1 Dehalococcoidia bacterium
CCAATTCCACCTGGAACACCATCGTGCCCATACCTTCTGGGGCCTCATCACCCGCGTCTCGGCCAAGTTCGCCGCCTTGACGCTCAGCCATCGCTGGCGCCAGGCTGGCTTAGAACGCCCATGAACTCACATCACGCGCCTAAGGCAAGTACCCTGGTCCTCATGTATCGAACCGCCAGACGCGAAAGCTGCCAGTCCAGATCCGCATTGAGATGCTCCAGTTGAGGAGGTCGTGGGTACGAGTGCTATCCTATCCGACGACCTCAATCTCTATCAGCCAATATATCGGCAACAAGGCGTGTTAGTGTCCTCATCGTCAGCCGAGAGATCGCGGAGATAGACGAAAGGCTGCACGGCCATCTAGAAGGGCGAGGTAAGCGTGATGACGCGACCGTCACAGTTGCGGCATTGAGGTGCGGGGGCCGGCGCATCAGGTCAGTAACGGCGGCACCTGCTTGCGTGGGAGAGCGTCGCGGGTCGCGTGATCTCCAAGCCCGCTGCTTGTCTCCGGGTTCAGCCGGGGGGACGGCCGGGGGGGCGTTCGACCGCAGACTCGGCTGGACGCTCTACGGTAGTCGCTGCCGGCGGTCCCTCCGCCGCTGCGAGCGGCAGCGCGGGAACCACCCGGCGCCGCCGGTGCGGCATGCTCACCTGTCCGACCCGTGCCAGGTACTGCATTGCACGCACCGTGATCGCGACAAGCATGAACAGGATCACCACCGACAGCGCGAGGTCCACTGCCGTGATGCCGGGCACACTGGTGCCCAATAGGATGGCGCGGATACCCCAGACTCCGAGCACAAGGGCGCCGGAGTTGAGCACCAGCTGGTCAAAAGGCCGCATGAATACCGCGTACGCTGCAGCAGCCGAGACCAGCAGCACCAGCAGGATGGTCAGCACCTTGATATAGAGCGGCCGCTCAAAGGTCAGGTCTTCAACGTAGAGATACTGGTACGGCGAGTTGTTGGGCCGCACACTGGCAGGATCGACGGTGAGAGGCTTGTCCATGTCCAGACGCGCAACATGGGTGCGCAGCGTGAGAAAGAGGTGGCCGTCCGCCTCCTTCGGCGTGAGGATTTGCGTGGTTTTGTCATTGAAGACCCGCACCATGACCACGCCCAGCCGCAACCGGTAGCTGTCAAACGGATACAGGATCGAGTTGCCAGTGACCGGCAGCTTGATATCTGCCGACGACTCCACGGCATCGGGCGGGTAGTTCACGGTACCGGCGGGAGGCAGACCATCCTCCTGCCGCGCGTTTTGGAGGGGCACGGAGACAAACAGGAATCGTGCATCGTGGTCGCAGGTCGGGTTGCAGATGTGGGCGCCGGAGACCTGAATGGTCGCCTGCCCGCCCCATTCGTCCAGCCCGATCACACGCAGGCGCAGGCGGTTGTAGGTTACGGCGTGGGGCGTGCCTGACGGCGTGAAGCTAAAGCGCTGGTCTGACTGGGCCGTGGCGAAGCTAGCGTAGGCGCTGCTGACGGCCAGTGGCAGAACGACCGCAATAACCACCAGCAGCAGAAGGATCGCGCTAAAGCCAATTCGTTGGGCCGTATGGCTCTTTGTCTTTGCATCTGCGTCTGGTTCAGTCATCGTCCATCCTGAGCGCGCTGCCGGTGGCTCGCATCGTATGCCAGTGTAGCCCGCCGGCGCAGCATTGCAACCGACGGGGCGGCGGCCACAGACACAAGAACGCTTCTGGCTTACAGCACGCCGCGAGCGAATAGCACCGCGACGAAGGCGATCGCCAGGCTGAGCAGGGCCAGCACGCGCGGATGCAGCTTCGCCAGCACCTTGCCATCCAGCGGCTCGACCGGCACCAGCGCATATGCCGCCGCCGCGAGCTGGACCTGGGCACCGAGCCGCAACACGGGCAACGGCTCCAGCCGAAAGAGGCCGTACATCAGCGCCGCGACGAGCAGATTTGCCAGCGGGCCGCTGAACTGCACCAGCCAGCGATGCGGATGCTGTTCGTCCACGACATGGCCGAAGAACGGTCCGCTGCTCACCTTCACCGGCAGCAGGATCAGGTTGAGCGTGATTCCGGCGCCCCACGAGCGCACCCGCACCTGCGCCCGTCCCCAGCCGGCGGCGACGGCATGTCCCAGCTCGTGCATGAGCAGCGCCAGGAACGCCGCCATGATCGCGAGCAGCGCGACGGCCGCCCCGGTCAAGGGGTTCTGCCGCCAGGCCGGCCAGGCCGTGACCAGCACAAGGGCGGGCACGGTGAGCAGCCAGGGCTCCCATGCTGCCCAGGGGAGTGAGCGCATCCGCGCGGGCGTCCGGGCCGCGATTCCCGCCCGTACGCGGTCGCCCGCCCGCGCAATCGAGGCGCTGCCCAGCTTCGCCAGCCTGTCGCGTAGCACCGTTTCAGCAGGCAACGCCAGCAGCAGGTCAGCTCCCGTGTCGAACGCGCCCGTAGTCAGCTTGCCCTCCCAGGACGGTCTGTGCTCGTGGACGATCTTCACCGCCTCCTTGCGGGCGAAGGCGCTACCCCGCTTTGAGAACGTACTCTTCAACTTCTCCCGCACTTTGTCCGAGGCGAACGAGAGCAACGCTATGGCAAGCGCCGCCAGGAAGGTAAGCGAGGCGAGCGCCGCCGTCGAGATGCTGTAGGCGCGCCCGAATGCCCAACCGCGCGTCTGCTGCTCGCTCGTGCCGAACGTCGTCCGGTAGACACGCTCGTCTGTTTTGTAGGCCAGGTCATCCCGCCGCCACGACGGATTGGCGATCAGCGCCCGCGCCAGCCACGCCTGCCCGGACAGCACGCCGCGCACTCCGGCTTGTAGATCGAGGATGCCCATGTTCCAGAGGGCCAGATCGTAGCCTGGCTGCTGCGCAAGTGCGGCCTCGAAGGCGCGTTGTGCGGCGTTCAAGTCGCCCGCTCGGGCTGCCAGCACACCCTGGTCGTTCAGCGCCGGAAAGAGCGTCGGGTCCACCGCCACAGCAGCTGCGAGGCTTGCCCGGGCGGCGCCCGTGTCGCCGAGCAGCCGCTGCGCCCAGCCCGCGTTCAGGAGGTAGATCGGGTTCGAGCGGTCGATCGACATTGCCGAGGCGAAGTCGTCGCGGGCTGCCTCGCACAGCTTGCGAGCATTCCCATCGCAGGCCGGCGGCTTCGCCCGATCGTGCTGAGCCTGCCGCAACCGGGTGATACCACGGTTGTTGATCGCGTGCTCGTAGACCAGCCGGCCCTGCGGATCGTCCAGCGCTGGCCCGTTCGAGCTCTCCGATGTACTTGCTGAGAGGTCGATCGCCGCCGAGTAGCCGGTTGCGGCAGCGTCCAGGTTGCCAGCGTCGAGATCGAGGTCCGCGATCTTATCCAGCGCGATCGCCTGAACGGACGTGTCCGGCAGAAGGATGGTCTGGCCCTGCGCATCATCTAGCTCCGCTGTATCGGCGGCGAACAGCGGCCGCGCCTGATCGAGATTGCCGGCTGCCTGGGCGGCAGCGGCGGCCCGCAGCGCCAACGCCTCCAGCGGCGTTTCGTTCCGATCCGGCTGCCTGTTCGCGGCCCGTGTCAGCCGTAGATCGTACGCCTCTTGCAGAGCGCTCGCCGCTTCGGCGGTGTCGCCCGCATGAAAGGCCGCTTCGCCCTCACATTGCAGCGCCGCCGGCCGGTCCATGAAGTCTGCAGGCGCCCCGGCCATCTGGCGGCAGAATGCGGCTGCCTCCTTGAAGCGCCCCGTGCGTCGCAGCGCGTTCTGCGCGTACAGCATGAGCGGCGTTTCATCGTTCCCGACTGGCATCAACAGCCCGGCCACCAGGGCCGCAGCGCGCACGACGCTCTCGACCGCATCTAGGCGCGGCCCATCAACTCCCGGGTTGATCGCAAGACGATAGCCACCGAAAACGTTCTGACTCCACGACTTTGCATCTGCCACCGCCCCGTCGGCGTCGCCGTTGACTGTCGAGGCAGCCACTGCCATGAGTGCGGCAACTTCCGGCGCAGGCAACACGCGCCTGATTTGCTCAGTTATCCCGTTATCAGCGCTCGGGATCAGGTCGAAGGCGACGATGTAGCCACCACCCTGCGTCCCGCGCCAGACGCCGGCATGGGCGCGATCGCTGCCGGTGGAGAGCCCGAGGTAGCCCTTATCGCCCGCCGGCACGCCTACATCCCCGCCATCAGGGGTGACGGTGCTTTCCAGGCGAAGCGTGCGCAGCGGCGGATTCCAGCCGGCGCCAGCAGCCAGCGCCTGCCGCGCTGCCGTCCGCATCGCCCCGGCATCGCCCGCAGACTCATACAACGCCGCCAGTCCGTTGCGCAGATCGAGGGATGCCGGCATCCGCTCCAGTGCCTTCCGCTGGGCGGTGATAGCTTCCGGAAAGGCTCCCAGCACGGCAAGTGCGTTCGCACGCCCCGTGTAGCCGCCGGCGTCGGTGGAGAGCCCGATCACCCGGTCGTACTCATCCAACGCCTGCTTCGCCAGCTCGCGCGCCCGAAACGGCGCCGCCAGCTGGTGAATCCGTGCTCCAACGAGGTAGGCGTCACCCAGAGCCGCGTGCGCGAGCGCCGCTGTCATAGCGTCGCCGGCCAGCGGCAAAAGTGTGGCTGCGGCAGTGGCAATGCCCGCGTCGGTCCCGTTTTGCCGGGCCTGGAGGGAGGCCAGCAGCAGCCGGGCTGTGCGGTCCGCCGGATCTCGCGCTAACTGGCGCTCGGCCAACGCGATCCCGAGACCCAGCGCCTCCGCGTGCGTTGGCACCGGCACCACGCTGCGGAGGTAGGCAAGGTTCAGTCTGGCCGCCCGGTCATCGGGAAACCGGCGCTCGACCTCCGTCAGCAGCCGGATCGCCGCATCCTCGATCAGGTCGGGCTGGGCGAGCTTCAGCCCCCGTATCTGAGTCAGCGGCTGACCGTATTCGTTTGCAACGCCGAGGAAGAACAGGCCCACAGCCGCATTGTTGAGCCGGCCGGCGTTTGCTGGCTCTGCGACGAGCGCCGGAAACGCCGCGTCGAGCAACGCCCGGAAGCCAGGCGGCGGATTCTCCGGCAAGCCGGTGTAGGTGTCATCCGCCAGCATGTGCCCGGCGAGCTGCTGCAGGTCAGGGCGCGCCCCGGCGGGCGCCACGAGATTGTCCCATGCGTCGAGGAACATCGTGGCTGCGCCCTGCGGCACGAGCAGCGTCGCGCCGGCAAAGTCTTCGGCAGCGCGTCGTGAGGCAGGGTCAGGAAACTCCGTGTCCACCAACGGCAGCGTATCGACGGCTGCAGTCAGATCCGCCGGCGCCCCGGTGGCCGCGACCGGCAGCGGGGGTAAGCTCTCTGCGGCGGCGCGCGATGGCAGGTGCGCCAGCGAAGGCGTCCGAACGGTTAGCAACAAAAGCAGCACTATTACCAGGCCAGAGACGGCGACAGGCAAGAATCGCCGGCCCGTGCGATTCGTCACGGGCGCGGGCGCGAGTACGGGCGCGGCGGGCGGCGCAGACGATGGTTCCGGGACGGTCATGTGCTGTCTGGCTCCAGAGGGATTGATTCTATCAATGAATATCCCATTGCGCCGGTTATGGCCGATACCGGCGCCGACGCGAGGCCATACCGAAGGATTCGCCATCGTTTGGTAAAGGTTACGTGCTATCCTTTACTAACAGACGGTCCAAAGCAAGGATGCCATGCGCGGTCACTACGTCAGCCGGGTCTGGCAGTTCGCTCCGGAGATCTATGCCCCCCCGAAGTATCGGCGTGCGTGCGGCTACGATGCGTTCATCCCGGCGCCGCTTGGCGAGTTCGAGATTCAGTTGCCAGGCGCTGTCATCGCAGCAATTAGCGAGGCGGAGAGAGCGGTGGGCGAGTTAAACCGGGCGGGCGGGCCGGAACTCGCCCCTCTGGCACGTCTGCTGCTGCGTACAGAGTCGGTCGCCTCATCCAAAGTTGAAGGGATGCAGGTCGACGCCCGTGCGCTGGGGCGCGCCGAAGCCAGCCGGGAAGCCGGCAGGGGTATTGGCAGACAGGCGAATGAGATTCTGGCCAATATCGATGCGATGGAACTTGCTGTTGAGCAGGCAGCGAGTCCGGAGGGGATGCGTCCGCAGAGTCTGTGCGACATCCACAGTGCCCTCCTCGCACACGACCCTATCACACAGATGCCCGGCGCTTTTCGAGACTCACAGAATTGGATCGGTGGGAATGACTACAACCCGTGCGGCGCCGACTTCGTTCCCCCACCGCCCGAGGAAGTTAAGCTCCTGATCGAGGACCTCTGCCGATTCTGCAATCAGGAGACGCTTCCCCCGCTACTGCAGGCTGCGGTGGCACACGCGCAGTTCGAAACGATCCACCCGTTTAACGACGGAAACGGGCGGACCGGACGTGCCCTGGTCCAGATAGTCCTGCGCCGCAGAGGCATGGCTCCAACGTTCGTGCCGCCAATCAGCGCGGTGCTCGCGCGACAACGAGGACGGTACATCGCCGCGCTCGCCTCGTTTCGCGAAGATCGCGTTGCCGAATGGGTACAGATTTTCGCAGAGGCAACGCTGGCCTCGGCACAGCTCGCTCAGCGGTACAGCCGGGAGGTCGCGGACCTGCAGGATCGCTGGCGCGAACAGCTACGACGCTCCACCAACCCGCGTTCAGACGCCGCTGCGTGGGCGATTATCAATGTACTGCCGGCGCATCCGTTTCTTTCGGTCCCGATCGCCGGCGCTGCCACCAGCCGTACGAGGCCGGCGGTCACGAACGCGGTGACGGAACTGCAAGCCGCGGGCATTCTGGTGCCCTTGAGCTCTGCCAGTCGTAACCGGGTCTGGGAGGCTGAAGGCTTGCTGGACATCATTGTCGGGCTTGAGTCGGGGACTGTTCGTTAGCCGATCAGGCTGAACGCCCGCAGGTGACTGACAGTGTTCAGCCACCTGCGGGCGGCATCATCCCCCGTATCGGGGGTGGGCGCTACTGCTGTGTACCTCCCTGACTATCCACGGCACCGGGTGCATCTGCGTGCCCACCCGGGCCATCCTCCTGTTCCGAGGCACCAGAGGCATCGGTCCCGCTGTCGGCCGTGTCGCTGGCATCTGCCGTCTCGCTCTTCGCCCCCAGCACCTGCCCCTGAGCGCTTTCGGTCACCTCGACACCGGTGGCACCGCCGCCGGTAAAGGTCACTTTGTAGACGACCGTGCCGTTTTCATCCTCGACCTGGACCGACTGGACATGGAGACCCTGCGTGCTGAACGGCGCCGTCTGCTGGATGTAGGTCGCCGCGTTCTGGCTGGCCTGGTCTGCGGTGACGCTGCCTGCCGGCAGGCTCACCGGCGCCTCCTCCCCTGTGCCGTCCGGCGTTTCGGCGTCATCTGTCGGCGATGCCGGCGTCGCCTGAGCCTGAGCCGCCCGCTGATGGGGGGTCTGGGCGCCCACGAACCCCGTCGTGAGACCACCGAGCAGCACGCCTGCTGACAGCACACCTGCCGCACCGGCGCCGATCGCAACCTTCTTGAACATGACCGATCCTTCTGGGGACTGTGCCCCGTGTTCCGTGGCTCCCCATCCCATCACGTAGGGGGTGGGGCAGCTCACGTTCCTACCGTAGCTGGCCATGATGAAACCGCGATGAACCGGGCATGAAAGGTGAAAACGAGATGACATCAACTGAGCTTCATCCATACTTCATCTAAGGCGAGGACAATGACCGTGCCTGAATGACGGCCGAGGGGAGGGTCTATCGCTGTGCGTATTCTCGTCGTTGAGGACCAGCGCAAGATCGCCGCGTTCCTGAGGCGCGGCCTCGAGGAAGAGGGCTATGCCGTCGATCTCGCTGCGGATGGTGAAGAGGGGCTGGACTTTGCGACCAGCGCTGAGTACGACGTAATCGTGCTCGATGTCGTGCTGCCGAAGCGCGATGGCCTGACCGTTTGCCGCGAGTTGCGTCTTCAGGGCAGTCAGACGCCAATCCTCATGTTGACGGCGCGTGACACCGTTGCGGACCGCATCGCTGGTCTCGATAGCGGCGCCGATGATTACCTGACGAAGCCATTCGCCTTCGGTGAGTTCCTCGCCCGGGTGCGGGCGCTCGTGCGGCGTGGTAACGATCGCAGTACCCCTGAGCTTCGGATCGCCGATCTGGTGCTTGACCCCGCACGGCATGAAGTACGTCGCGCAGGTTCAGTGGTGCCGCTGCCGCTGAAGGAGTACGCCATCCTTGAGTACCTGCTGCAACAGCCCGGCCGCGTAGCCACGCGGACGATGATTGCCGAGCACGTCTGGGGCTACGACTTCGCCAGTGAGTCGAATGTGATCGATGTCCATATACGCTCCCTGCGCCGCAGTCTCGATGCCGGCGACGGGAAGTCCGTGATCGAGACGGTGCGCGGCGTCGGCTATCGGATGGCGAGATGAACGAGTCAGAGCGATCCGCGTCCACCAGCCCTGGTAGCGACCATCCAGAGGATGCGGCCGTCTTTCGGCAGGCGCGGCTGCGACTGACCGCCTGGTACGCGCTCACCCTGGCGCTGATCGTGCTCGGCTTCAGCGTTGCCCTCTACCTGGCTCTGGCAGCCGAGTTGCCGTCCCATAACGGTGAAGGGTCCGATCTGCAGCCGGCTCAGCAGGCCGAGCGTGATACATCGGACTTCACGCTCAGGCGCCTGCGCCTGCTGCTTTTTGCTGGTAACGTCGTCCTGCTCGCGGGCGGCGTCGCGAGCGCCTACGTTCTCTCCGGCAAGACGCTGCGGCCAATCGCGGCTGCGCTGTCACGCCAGCGTCGCTTCGCCGGCGATGCCTCGCACGAGCTGCGCACGCCGCTCACCGTAATGCGAGGGACGATCGACGTCACCCTGAAGCGTGAGCGGACGCCAGCGGTATACCGCGACACACTGCGTGAGGTCGGCGACGAAGTGGACGTGATGACCACCCTGGTGGATCAGCTGCTCAGCCTTGCCCGCGGGCAGAGGACACAGGCCCTTCCCACTGAATGCGACCTGCGTGCGATCCTTGAGCAGGTGGTCAGGGAGGCGTCTACCCTGGCCACGGAGCGATCGAGCAGCGCGATTCTGATACCTGGTCCTGCACTGCCACTCATCGCCGACGGCCTCGCCCTGCGACAGGTGTTCGCTAACCTGGTGCGAAACGCCCTGCAACATACCCCTGACGGCACGCATGTCACGATTGCGGCTGGTCCGCGCGCCGGTGGCATCGAGGTGCTGGTCCGGGACGACGGCCCCGGCATCCCCCGGGCTGAGCGAGAGCGCATCTTCGCGCCGTTCTATCGAGTGCAGACGACCGGAGCAGATGGCACGGGCCTTGGTCTGGCGCTGGCGCGCGAACTGGTGGCAGCGCACGGCGGCACAATAGCTGCTGAGGAGAGTCCCGACGGTGGTGCAACTTTCCGAGTGCAGCTGCCGGGCGCAGTGGCTCAGCCACTGCGCCCGGTGGAGGCGTCCCGCCCGTCCGACGCCGGCTAACTCACCGGATGGGTTCATTTGAACTTCCTTATTAGCTGCGAGACTAAGCGCAGCGCATGGGAAAGGAATGGTTATGAAGCACCAAAGCTCGGCAGCGTCGCTTGTTGTCGTCGCCATAGCGACGCTGCTCGTCGCTGCCTGCGGCAACACGCATCCGGTTAACGGCACCAGAACCTCACTGCCGGCGGCTGCTGCCGGCTCGTCACAGGCCACGGCAGTTGCCGGAGAGAAACCGGCGCCTGCGGAGCAGAATCCGGCAGGCGATATTCCGGATACGCAGGCGTTCGTCTCTTATGCCTCCTCCGGAGGAGGCTACAGCATCGATACGCCGGAGGGCTGGGCACGCACCATCACTGGTTCAAACGTGCAGTTCATCGACAAACTCAATGGGGAAGCGGTCACGTTGAGTCAGGCAGCGGCGGCGCCCACGGTCGCAACATCCCGCAACGAACTCGTGGCCGCAGTGACAGGGGCGGGCCGTGCCGTACAGGTCGACAAGGTACAGGACCTTCAGCTGCCGAGCGGGAAGGCCGTGCTTGTCACCTATACTGCCAACTCCGAGCCGGATGCAGTAACCGGCAAGCAGGTTCGGCTGGAAAATAGCGCCTACTTCTATTTCTACAGCGGCAAGCTGGCCATGGTAAGGCTCTGGGCCCCGCAGGGAGCCGATAACGTCGACCAGTGGCTGCGAATTGCTCGAAGCTTCAAGTGGGGTTGAGATGATCGCCCTTGAAGCCGTTGACCTGTATCGCTTCTACCACGCCGGCGATGATGAAACATTGGCGCTGCGCGGTGTCTCACTGCAGGTCGAAGATGGTGAAACCGTCGCCCTTGTCGGTCCCTCCGGCAGCGGCAAGTCAACGTTGCTGGCCTGTCTGGCCGGTCTCGACGAGCCGGATGGCGGTTGGGTCGCCGTGGCGGGGCAGCGGCTGACCAGGCGTCCTGAAGCCGAACGCGCCGCAATTCGGGCCGCCTCCATCGGTGTTCTGCTTCAGTCTGGCAATCTCTTCGACCACCTGACAATCAGGGGAAACATCCTGCTGCAGATGCGGCTCGCCCACCGGGTGGATCCAGCGCGCCTGAGCGAGCTTCTTCACGGAGTCGATCTGTGGGAGCGGCGCGATGCGCAGCCGGCCGAGTTATCCGGCGGTGAGGCCGCCCGCGCCGGTTTGGCCGTGGCGTTGGCAGCGGCGTCGGCTGTGTTACTCGCCGACGAGCCGACAGCCGAGGTGGATGCCGACACAGAAGCCCGGCTCGTGCAGCTCTTCGACGAGCGCCGCAGTGCAGGCGGTGCCACGCTGATCGCCACACACAGTCAGCGCCTGGCGCAGCATGCGGACCGCGTTCTGTATCTACGAGATGGGAAGCTCACCGATGAGTGAAGCATTCGAACCGAACCTGACGCGGGCTGCCGCGCCGGCCGTCGATCAGGCGCGGGCGGACGAAGTGACCGGGCGAGGGAACCGTGACCACCCCGAGCACCTGCTGGCCGATGCTGAGAATATCGGCCGTACTTACGGTGAAGGCGCCCGTCGTGTCATAGCCCTCGACCATGCCACCTGCCAGATAGCTCCGGGGGACCGGATCGCGATCATCGGACCCTCAGGCAGCGGCAAGTCGACCCTGCTCCAACTGCTGGCCGGACTGGACACTCCCAGCAGCGGCGTCCTGCGCTGGCCGGCGCTGGGGCCGCAGACAGGCCTGCGCCCGGCGCAGATCGCGGTCATTTTCCAGCAGCACAGCCTGCTTGAGCCCCTGTCCGTGGTGGAAAACGTCGCGCTGCCGCTGCTCCTTTACGGTGTTGCACCCTCGCTCGCCCGTGTCCGGGCACTGGCCGCGCTGGAACGGCTGGACCTGGCGGCACTATGCGACCGCTTACCCGACGAGCTTTCCGGTGGCCAGGCACAGCGCGTGACGGTGGCTCGCGCCCTGGCCGGCAGTCCACGCCTCATCCTGGCCGACGAGCCAACCGGGCAACTCGACCACGCTACTGCCGAGAGAGTCATCACGCTGCTGCTGCAGGTGCTCTCGGGGACAGATACCGCGCTCGTTGTTTCCACACACGACCCGGCAGTAGCCGTGCATATGCCGCGGCGCTGGCAGATTCACGATGGGATCCTTGAGGCAGGTAATTGATGCTGGTCCTTTTGTGGCTGCGTGGCACGATAGCGCATCGCTCGCCCCGGCTGCTCGGTGTTGCGGCTGGCATTGCACTGACCGTAGCTCTGCTCGGTGCTATCGGCGCATTCGTCGGGTCCAGTTCCGCTTCGATGACCCGGCGCGCCATCGCTGGTGTGCCGGTCGACTGGCAGGTCAAGCTTGCGCCCGGCGTCGACCCGGCAGGGGTCCGCGCCATTCTCGACCGGGTCGCTCATCCTGACGCTGCGGAAATAGTCGGCTACGCCGGCGTGTCAGGCTTGAGCGCCACGACCGGTACGACGGTGCAAACCACCGGGGCAGGCAGGGTGGTCGGTCTGTCGCCGCAGTATACGCAGCAGTTCCCTGGTGAACTGCGGCTGCTGGTCGGCTCCTCGGACGGTGTCCTCATCGCGCAGCAGACTGCTGCCAACCTGCACGTAGCGCCGGGCGATAGTGTAGCGGTGCAGCGCGATGGCCTGCCACCGGTGAGCGTTCAGGTCAGCGGCGTCGTCGATCTGCCCAACGCCGACTCCTTCTTCCAGAGTGTCGGCGCGCCTCCTGGATCGGGGCCGCAGGTACCGCCGGATAATGTTCTCCTCCTGCCGCTGGACCGCTGGCATCAGCTGTTCGACCCACAGGCAGCAGCGCACCCGAACAGCGTCCAGACGCAACTGCATGTCTGGCTGCCACATAACCTCCCGGCTGATCCCGGCGCCGCGTTCACCGCCGTCCAGCAACGGGCGCGTAGCCTTGAAGCCGCTCTGGCCGGCAACGGTCAGGTGGGGGATAACCTGGCCGCACGGCTGAGCGGAGTGCAGGCTGACGCGCTCTATGCGCAGCTCCTCTTCCTGTTTCTCGGGTTGCCCGGCGCCATTCTTGGCGTGCTTCTGACCCTCGCTGTCGCCGGTGCCGGTGCTGATCGGCGCCGGCGTGAACAGGCGCTGCTCCGCACTCGCGGTGCGTCCGCCGCGCAGGCGCTGCGTATCGCTGGCGTCGAAGCGACAGTAGCAGCAGTTGCCGGCGTTGCGGTTGGACTGGCGCTGGCCGTGGTTGTGGGGCGGGCGATCGCGCCGCTCGACGTCGGTGTCACGCGCACCGTGATCATCTGGCGGCTTGGTGCTTCGATTGCCGGCCTGTTGCTCGCATTGGCAGCGGTGTTGTATCCGGCCTGGCGCCAGACCCGCCGGCTGGCATGGCAGACGGGTCACGCTGCAGCCGGTCGCGGCGCGCCGCCGTTGTGGCAGCAGCTCTACCTCGACGGGATCTTACTCGGCATCGCCGCCGTGATCTTCTGGCTGACCGCGCGATCCGGATACCAGGTGGTGCTGGCGCCGGAGGGCGTCGCCGGGTCGTCCGTCGCCTACCAGACCTTCCTGGCGCCGGTCTGTTTCTGGTTCGGCGTGGCACTATTCACCCTGCGTATTAGCAGCGGTGGTCTCGCCCGTGGCAGGCGGCCACTGGGACGGCTACTGCAACCGCTTGCCCACGGCCTCGCCGATACCGTCGCAGCATTCCTCGGCCGGCAGCGGCTGCTGGTGAGCCGCGGCGTCGTCCTGGTCGCACTGGCGGTGGCTTTCGCGATCTCCACCGCTGTGTTCAATACGACCTACAATGCACAGGCCCGTGTAGATGCGCAGCTGACGAACGGCGCCGATGTCGCCGTGACGGGCTCAACAACGTCTCCCGCAGGCGCTCGACTGGAGCAGTTGAGCGCCCTGCCGGGGGTCGTATCGGCGGCGCCACTGCAACACCGCTTCGCCTACGTGGGTACTGACCTGCAGGACTTGTACGGTATCGATCCGCTGCGGATCGGCTCTACAACCCCGATGGCGAACGCTTTCTTTGGTAACGGGAATGCCCGCTCGACGCTCGCCGCCCTGGCCGCACGGCCTGACGGCGTGCTCGTCTCAGCTGAGACGGCGAAGGACTTTCAACTGCAGCCGGGCGATCAGCTGCAACTGCGCCTGCAAGGTGGTCAGGACCACCAGTACCACGTCGTGACATTCCACTTTGTTGGGATCGTGCGTGAGTTTCCCACTGCGCCGAAGGACTCCTTCCTGGTGACGAACGCAGACTACGTCGCTCAGCAGACCGGTATTGCTGGTGCAGAGGTCGTGTTGCTGCGTACGAGTGGGAATCCTGCGGCGCTTGCCGGTCGCGCTCGTGTAGCAGTTCAGGGAACCGGCAGCACGGTCAGTGACATCGGCGCAGCGAGGCAGCAGATCGGCTCCAGTCTGACAGCGGTAAACCTGCAGGGGCTGACGCAGGTCGAGCTTGCATTTGCGCTGCTGATGGGAGCCGGGGCCACGGGTTTAGTCCTGGCGCTCGGCCTGCTCGAACGCCGGCGCATGTTCACGGTGCTCGTCGCACTGGGCGCGAAAAGCGGGCAGCTCGGCGCATTTCTCTGGAGCGAGGGGCTGGTGATTCTGCTTGGCGGCGGTGTGGCCGGGACGCTGCTTGGCTTCGCCGTAGCGCAGATGCTCGTCCGCCTGCTTACCGGCGTCTTCGACCCACCGCCGCAGGCACTCAGCGTTCCGTGGCAGTACCTGCTGGCGGTGCTGCTCGTCGTTGCCGCGCCCACCGCCATCGTCGTGTTGAGCGCCCGTCGCCTCTTATCCAGAGCAGGCATCGAAGGGCTGCGCGGCACGTAGTTGTGCGCAGCCCTGGCTGAACCAGGCTGGTGGAGTAACCGTATGTCAGTGGGCGTACCCGCGCCCTCGCGACCAGCTATGTTGAGGGGCACTACAATTGCAGGTACAATCGGACGCTACCGGTGAGGAACGCTCATGGCGGACAATAACGCCCCAGTTCAACCGCAACCATCCAGACCAGACCCCGCGCTCAAACGCCTGGAACCGTTGGTCGGCACCTGGCGCATTACTGGCCGTACACTTGACTCCAAAGAAGACAATATAAGCGGAACTGTCACGATTGAGTGGCTGCCTGGCATGTCTTTCCTGCAACAGCGTGGCGAGATGCAGTTCATGGGAGCGACTATTCAGAGTCTGGAAATCGTTGGCTATGACCCGTCGACTAATGCCTTCCCCTCCCACGTGTATTCGAATATGGGTGAAATGGCTGCTGCCTACCACTGGGACGTGCAGGGTACTCGGGTAACCCACTGGAATGAGGGGTCGAAATATACGGGCACGTTCAATGCAGACGGTAGTATCCTCTCCGGCGGCTGGCGACCACTCGCTGGAAAGGAAGGCCCCGACAACCTGGGGTACGACGCGACGATGGTCAAAGTGTCCACTGGTACCTGACGCCCGACAGGCAGCGTCTTCGCTCCCGCTGGTACTCCAGTCACGCTGGTTCCACGGGGTCTGGCCGGGTGCCTCACGCCCGCGGGCTTCCTGCTAACCCCAAAACGGCGGTGGTGCGCTACCAGTTCTGCCTGGCGCCAGCCGCCTGTGTCGAACCGGCTACGAAGGTGTCGCCGGTGGCTTGCGACCGCTGTCGGGAGCAACGATGGCCTGCGAAGCAAACCGGCGTATGAAAACAAAGTGGTCATAGCTTCCGAACGGAGGCCGGCACATGAGTGAACGAACCATCCTTGCAGGCGGGCGCATTGTTGATCCGGTGAACGGTGTTGACGCGCTGCTGGACCTTGAGATCACGGACGGGGTGATTACGGCTGCCGGCGCCGCATTGCCCGCCGGAACGGCCGGCAGGGTGATCGATGTGTCGGGGCGGATGGTCATGCCCGGCATCATCGATACGCACGTTCACCTCTCGGGAATCGGCCCCGCCGGGCCGAACGGTCACCGCATGATGGCGCGGGTGGGCGTTACCACCGCGTTCGACCTTTCCGGCGAGGCAGGCGAGCTGATCGCCGGGCTGGAACGGGTGGGAGCGGGGCTGAACGTCGCCTTCCTGAGCCCGGTGCTGCCCGGCCGCACCGTCTCAGGTCCCGACCCGGACGAGGCCGAGCTGGAGCGCTTCATTAGAACTGCGCGCGACGAGGGAGCGCTGGGCGTGAAGTGCCTCGGCGGCCATCACCCGATTACGCCCCGTTGCCTTTCGCGGACGATCAGACTGGCGCACGATCAGGGCGCCTACGTGGCGGTCCACGTCGGCTCGACCGAGCACGGCAGCGACATCGACGGCCTCGAAGAGCTGCTGCAGCTTGCCGATGGGCTGCCGCTGCATGTCGCGCACGTGAACTCGTACTGCCGCGGTCAGCGGACATCTGACCCGTTGCAGGAGTGCCGTCGGGCACTGGCCGCGTTGCGGGCGGCTCCGGCCGCCCGATCGGAGTCGTATCTATCGCGCCTCAACGGCACCGGCGGGCTCTGTGAGGACGGTTTGCCGGCCAGCCACGTCACACGCACCTGCCTGCAACTCGGCGGCTTCGCCCCATCCGAGGCCGGGCTCGAGGCCGCGATCCGCGCCGGCTGGGCCAGCGTCTGGACGACGGCCGGCGGCGAGACGCGTCTGCTCACGGGCGAAGAAGGCGAGCGAATCTGGCGGCAGGCGGACACCAACGCGGGTCTGAGTTTTGCGGTGAACCCACCGGAGGCAGCAGTTGCCCTGGCGCTGGCGAAGGAGCCTGACGGCCGCTTTACCATCGATGCGCTCAGCACCGATGGCGGCGCCATTCCGCGCAATACGACCGTCGAACACGGACTGGCGCTGGTGCGGCTCGGTGCGCTCAGTCCGGCCGAGTTCGTGCGCAAGGCGAGCAGCAACGGCGCCGCCATGCTCGGACTGCATACGAAGGGGCACCTCGGCCCCGGCGCCGACGCCGATATCACCGTGCTCGACCTCGACCGCGGCCGCGCCGTGCTGTCGCTGGTCCGGGGCGAGCCGGTGATGATCGACGGCGTGCCGGTCGGCCATGGTGGCACACTACTGACCACCACTGCGGGCAGGCCCGCGCTCGAACGAATGCTCGCCGGCCGGCCGGCGCTTGCGATTGCAACCGTGGATCTGGGGCGCTGAATACGTGACCCCGCACCTCCGCGACGAGGTGAGGTCCACCGGCCGGTGGTCAGCTACTCGGCGCCACGAGCCGCGCCGGCACAGTCTGTTCGATGAACTGGCGGATGACGGCGGCGGTTTGTTCAGGAATCTCGACGTTGGGCGAGTGGCCGATGCCGTGCCAGACGTGCAGGGCGCTGCCCTTCGGCAGTTTGGCGAACGTTTCCAGCATCCGGTGGAGCGGAATGAGCTGGTCGGCATCGCCGCCGAGCATCAGTATCGGCAGCTTCAAGGCTCCGACGCGCTCACCGATCTTGATCGTCGCCATCGAACGCATCGAGCCGCGTAGACGGCGTTCCGGTGCCGCCGCCATGTCCGCCGCAAGCAGCCGCTGAAACTCGGACGCGCCGGCGCCCGGCGTGAGAATCCCATCGCCGGCCGTCCCGGCCTGACGCTGCCGTTCGCGCGCGGCCATGCGCTGGTCGATCTGGGCATCGATCCCACCCGATGGAACCGTGCCATCGGGGCCAGCCGGATCAATCAGCACCAGCGCCTTTAACATCTCGGGGTGATCGACGGCGAACTGCATCACCGTCGGGCCGCCCATTGAGTGGCCCACCAGGGTGAAGTTCGCCAGGCCAAGCTGCGTTGCCAGCTCATACACGTCGTCCGCGAACGGCTGGCAACCGAAGTCGGCTTCGTCAGGCGGTGCATCTGTTTCGCCGGCGCCGCGGTTGTTCACCGCGATGCTGAAGTAGCCGGGCGGCAACTGTTCCTGCACGAGCTGCCAGATGCGGCCTGAAGCCTGGAAACCGTGGACGAACACGACCAGCTCTGTGGCCGCGGCACGGTCGCCGTACTCGTAGTAGTGCATCCGGACGCGGCTGAG
The DNA here is from genome assembly GCA_038240805.1 of Dehalococcoidia bacterium. Taxonomy (GTDB): domain Bacteria; phylum Chloroflexota; class Dehalococcoidia; order CAUJGQ01; family CAUJGQ01; genus JBBRGK01. Next base: position 17,342 of record JBBRGK010000004.1, read on the forward strand.
TTGTGCATAAGGCATGGCGATCGCTCCTATACGGAGGAAAATCAGGTTGGACCCACGGTGCTGGCAACGCTGACCAGCCCGCCCAGGTTCATCGAATCGAGCGCGGACGATGGTACGAGGATGACTGTGCCATTGCCGGCCTTCATCACCTCGTAAAGCATGTTCATGCCGCGCAGCTGCATGCCGTTGCGGTCCGACTCGTAGATCTTGGCAGCGTCGGCGAAGCTCTGCGCCACCTTCTGCTCGCTTTCACCGAGCAGCACCCGGGCGGCACTCTCGCGTTCTGCCTGGGCGAAGCGGCTCATGGCATCCATCAGCGAGGCAGGGATCTGGATGTCGCGCAACTGCACCGACTCGACTTTGACGCCCCACGGCTCCGTCTGGGTGTCGAGCGCGGTAGCAAGGTAGTCGTCCAGCGCCTGCCGGTCGGAGAGTAGCTGGGCGAGGTTGGTGCGGCCAATCACGTCGCGCAGACTCGCCTGGGCGGAGGCCAGCACCGCCGAGGCATAGTCCGCGACGTGTATCGCCGCCCATTCCGGGTTGACCACGCGCCAGAAGACGATCATGTCCACCGTGACGGAGGTGCCGTCCTTGGTCAGCGTCTGCTCTGCCCGAAGTGGTGAGGTGATCGTGCGCATGTCGAGAGTGAATGGCGTCTTTTCGATGAACGGCACCAGAATAAACAGACCCGGTCCGCGCACCCCTGTGAAGCGGCCCAAACGCAGCACAACTTTGCGCTGCCATTCGGAGCAGATGCGCAGGCTGTTCGCGACGAGAATCAGCAACAGCGCGAGGACGACGACGAGAGTAATCAGCGCGGCAGCCATAACCGGTACCTCCATAGACTCTGTGTGGAAGCCACAGCAGAGCAGCACAAGACAACATCAGCATTGACCACGTGCAGTATAGCGAAGCGCGTGAAGTCTCGTCGGATGCTCTTGACCCTGCGCGGTCAGGCGGTCGCCGGGGAGGCCTGGCTACCGAAGCGCTCCAGTTCCCGCTCGAGGTCAAGCGGCGCTACAATCGCCTCGCGCTCGAAGCTGCCCCACTGCTCCCGCGGCACCATCCACATCATCTCGAACTCGTTGCCATCGGGGTCGACGGCGTAGAGGGACTTGGTGGCGCCGTGGTCGCTGGCGCCGGTAAGAGCGCCCATCTCCCCCAGCAGCGTCGCCGCATGGGCAAGCGATTCGATCGTCGGCAACTCCCATGCGAGATGGTAGAGCCCCGTTGAACCGCGCGGCGGATGTGGCGCCTGCGGACCGACCGCCATCAGGCCGAGGTCGTGGTGGTTCGACGAGCCAGCAGCACGCAGAAAGGCCATCATCCCGCCCGAACGCGCGATCTCCTCGAAGCCGAACGCTTTCTGGTAAAACGCGACCGAGCGATCAAGCTCTCGGACATACAGCACCGCGTGGTTGAGACGCATGACTGGCAGCATGAGGAACCCACTCCATTGACTAACACTTTGTAAGCTACTATAATGCTATAGCGGGTGAGCTTGTCAAGAATCAAAAAGGTATTACAATTATCCAATGGAAACACATGAGGGCTATTCCCCTTTTTGCCCCTACTTCCATCACGCTGTTGAACTGATCGGTCGGCGCTGGAGCGGAGCGATCGTGCGTGCTCTGCTGGGCGGCACCGAGCGGTTCAGCGACCTGACGGCGGTGATTCCCGGTCTCAGCGACCGGCTGCTCTCGGAGCGGCTGAAAGAGCTTGAGGCAGAGGGGATCGTCCTGCGAACGGTGGTGCCCGAGACGCCGGTGCGGATTCAGTATCACCTCACCGAGAAGGGCCATGCCCTCGCCACCGTGGTTGACGCCGTCTCTGCCTGGGCAGGTGAATGGCTCGCCACCGACCCGGCCTCGCGTTCCGCCTGCACCGGCGAACCAGTCCACGTGGGCGCCAATCGCTGATCGACTGCATGCCTGGCAGGGTACGCACCCGATCGGAGAATTTACAGCCGTCAGCAGCCCCATATCCCGCTCTGCGGGCCGTTCCAGTGCCTGAGCAGGCCAGGCTTGCCGCCTACTTCCTAAGGAGCCCTGTGCCTGTCGCGTCCGCGGACTGCCGTCACAGGCACACGGACCATGAAGCCGCTATGCTGGATACAGCAATCCCTGAGCCGGACCAGCGAACTGCCCCGGTAAACGCCCTCGACAGATGTTCTCGGTAAGCGGTTCTGGCAGCGAAAGGAAGCAACGTGGCGATCGGACCAGGCTGGAGCCCGCCTGAGCGACCGTTGGGTGAGCTTCTGGAGCTGCCGAACCTGCGCCCGGTGATCGCGGGGCGCAGGGTGATCGTCTTCTTCGATCGAGATGCCCCGGCGCGCAACGCTTCCTGCTGCCTTCGCATCGACGGACATTATCTCTGGCTGAACGATCTCCGCACGACAGTGCCGCTGCGCACACGCATCCGCAGCGTTCCCGGCCGGCAGCATCACGTGCGTTTTTTGCAAACCGGCGCCAACGTTGAGCTCGTCTTAGATGAAGGCGGGCGGGGCTGGCTGCGGCCTCCGCAGGGAGCCGCCTGAGTTAACCCGCTGGTTCGATCGCTTCCGTCAGGATTCGGCCGTCCGCGTTGGCTGGCGGCGAAATGCCAAGCAGCGCAGCCAGCGTCGGTGCAAGATCCACTGCCCGGGCGCCGGGCACGCTTTGACCTCGGCGCACACCTGGCCCCGCCAGCACCAACGGCGGGCGCATGTTGACGTTCAGCTCCGCATCGGCAGTGTCCGGTAAATAACCGTGCTGCCCATGAAGCGGCGAAGGCGAGACGAGCAGTGCGGGGTCAGGCGCGTCGAACTGCGCCGGCGGCGCCGCAAAAACGACGACATCGCCGGTGCGACCGGCAAACTGCATCGTCGCCGGCCCGCACGAGGTCGGCACGGCGTTGGTCTCTTCGTAACGCAGGATAAGCTCTATCACCTTGCGGGCAGGGGCGTCACCGGCAACGGCAGAACCGTCCCTGCTGTTGAGCGCCTCGAAGGCCGTGATGATGCGTTGCTTCACTGACTCGAACTCTTCCGCCTGCACGACGCCGCCCGGTTCACGCCCGGCGAGGTTGATATAGACGTTGCAGGTGCCGCCCGCCCAGTACGCGACGGCGCTGCTCTGGGGCGCGGGCCTGCCGTCGGCGTCGAACAGAAGCAGGCCCGCCTGCGCCAGCACCAGGTTGGCGTTGATCGACAGCCAGGCGGCGCCGAAGCCGTGGTCGGCGCTGACCGCGACGATCACTTCGGTCGGGCAGAGGCCAAGTATGAAGCCCAGCAGCCCATCGGCGCCCGCGTACGCCCGGCGCAGATACTCCTCGTAGCGCGGCGCCGTTAGCGGATCGTAACCCGGATAGGCCGGCGTGGTCAGCGCCATGAACTGGTGTGAAAACTCATCAGTCACGGGCGCGCCGGCGAACAACAGGTCCGGCTGGTAGGTCTCGATGACGTACCGGTAAATGTGCTCGACGCTGGCATAGAACAGTAGCCCCTGCTCGACGTAGGTATCAGGGTCGATCAAGCCGGCCTCGGCAGGTCCGTGGTCGGCGGTTTCCGGCACAGCGAAGGCGGGCGAGGCAAGCAGCTCCTCCAGCTCCGGCGGGTGGGCGCGGGAGCGCGAGACCGAAGTGAAGTACAGCCACACCTGGGCAAGGTCGGGCCGCAGCTCGATCAACTTAAAATGAAAGCCCGCCTGCCAGCCCTCCGTGAGCTGAACCCGCACCTCTGCCCATTCGCCGGCAGCGAGATCGCAAACCGGCGCGGCGCCGTCCTTGCCCTCGGCGATCAGGATTCGGTCGTAGCCGGCAGCCGAGGTCGCATAGAGATAGAGGTTGTAGACGCGGTCGGGATTGTCCATCGGGCGGGTGCTACGTATGGCCACGACTGCTTCGCGTGTCGGCAGGGCGCTGGGCGGCACGTTCTCCCAGCAGATCGCAAGCGGTAAGGTGTGCCGCTGGTCGCTGACGTGCTGGCGCTCGGCCACGCCGGCGTCGTAGCCCGGTGGATCGGCCTTCAGCAGGGCGCCGCGCATCGAGTAGAAGGTGCGGAAATCGATCACTGGACCGGCAGAGGTGGCAGGGAGA
>JBBRGK010000005.1:0-21217 GCA_038240805.1 Dehalococcoidia bacterium
CAGACGTATCCAACCGGCATCAAAGTCACTGACGCCGAGTTCGCCGCGCTGAACCTCAGCCGAGACGCGTTCCACGGCGACTGGAATTATACGCTACGACCGCATGCAGCATGATCAGTTTATTTGCGTGAGGCTCCTTAGCGTAAAGCGGATAGTAGCGGCGGTCGCTCGGATATAGCTGCTCGCGGAACGGCGCCATCGCCAGGCCGCGCAACCCTTCATCGCGCACCAGCCGTTCCAGCTCGCGCACCCCCGCCATGCCGTCGTGGGGACTGATACGTGCGAAGCCGATGAACATCTCCGGATGTGCCCGCACGACATCGACCGTGTACTGGTTCGACGGCTGCTGGGCGGTGCCGACGACGGCTTTGGCGACGCCCGCCTTCTTCAGCAGCTCAACGAATGCATCCAGGCTCATCGCTCGCGAGGCGAGCTTCAGCCGCAGCTCACGGAAAAGCGCCTCGACGTCCATCGTGCGGCGTTTCTGCTCGAACTCGGCTGGCGGCATGCCCACCTGTGCCGCATAGCCCGGTCCGAAGATGTTGAGGTAGTTGACCATCCCGTGCCCTGAGGCGCTGCCGGTCAGCTCCATGCCCCGGAACGTGTCGCCCGAGCCACGTATTGATTTCTCAGCGGTCTGAGCCCGGAACTCGTAGGCCTCGGGCGTCGGCATATCGCATTCGAGGTCGATAACGCGCATCGCTTCCATGATCGTGTGCTACCCCTTGTACTCGATGTACTCCATGCCCGGCTCGTGGCTAGCCCTTGTACTCGATACACTCCATGCCCGGATCAACGCCCTGGCGGAAGCGTGGCAGCCAGCCTTGACCTTATGGCGGGCCTCACGCCGCGTCAACACGGGGGTGCGGTATCGTGACATGCGATTTCACAATACGGCGTCACCGGTCGCGGGCTCGCCATGGTTCGCCGCTCCGCCCGCTTCGGCGAGCTTGCGGCGATAGTCGGGGTCTGCCTCGCGCAGGCGCTGGGACCGTAACAGCACCGGCAGGTCCATCGGCCCGGGGCGGGCGATAATGCCGGGCGCCGGCTCGCGGGCGATCACGCCCTCGGCTTCCAGCGTATCGCAGGCCGCCTCGTTCAGCCCCAGGCAGCTGATCAGCACCTCCCTGGTATGCTCACCGAACAGCGGCGCGAGCCGCCGGGTGGCGGCCGGTGTGCTCGACATGCGCCAGCCAGGGCGCAGATGCGGACGGCTGCCGATCTCCGGCGCGGAGGCCGGCGCCAGCACCGTCTCAAAGAAGCCCCGGTGGCGCAGCTGGGGGTCGAACCAGACGTCGCGCGGCGTCGCAACCGCCACCGCCTCCACGCCGTGCGCCTGCAGGTCGCGCTCAATGCTAACGGCGAGCCGTTGCATCGTCCAGCTGCTGATCAGCTCGTCTAGTGCGTCGTGGTGGCGCCGGCGGGCGGTCATTGTAGCGAAGCGCTCATCATGGCTCAGCGCCGGCATCCCCATCTGCTCTGCCAGGGCCCTGAAGCCGGCATCGCTGGCCACCGAGATGGCGACCCAGGCATCGTCCTGCATGGGACCGTCCCTGCCGGCGCACGGGTAGCAGCCCTGCGGCGCCCGCCAGGGATGCCGGTTGGCGCGGCGCCCCTGGTCGTAACGGTTCAGGCTGAAGTCGAGCAGCGCCTCCGGAATCGTCGCGGCGCCGGCCTCGTAGTGGGAGAGGTCGAGCCACTGCCCCATCCCCGTCCGCTCGCGGTACTCGAGCGCCGCCAGGATGGAATAGGTGCCGAAGAAGGCGCCGGCCGCGTCGGTGAAGGCCACGCCCAGCCCGCCCGCGCCCGCCCGCACCGGTGGACCATCAGGGTACCCGGTGAGGTGCATCAGGCCGTCTGCCGCCTCCGTGTTCGGGCCCTAGGCCCGGTAGTCGCGCCACGGACCGGTCTGACCGAAGCCGCTCGATGAGAGCAGGATGATCCGCTCGTTGACGGCGCGCAGCCGTTCGTAGTCGAGGCCAAGGTTCTTCAGCACGCGCGGCGTGAAGTTCTCGGCCACCACGTCGCTCACCGCCACCAGTTGCAGGAAGAGGTCGCGCCCACGCGGTTGTGTCAGATCGATCGTGATGCCACGTTTGTTGCGATTGAGCGATTGAAAGTTCGCACCGTGGTTGTAGCCATCGGCACGGGGCAGATTGTCCGGAGGCGGTCCCCAGCGCACCTGGTCTGGCCGCTTTGCCGCCTCGATCTTGATCACGTCGGCACCCAGAGCCGCGAGCGGCGTCAACGCCAGTGGCAGCACGAAGACCATGCCCAGCTCGAGAATGCGGACGCCATCAAGCGGGGCGGTTGATGATGCTGCGGCGCTCATGCCACACCCACCGCAACGAGCTGCACGAGATCGTCGTCGGAGACGTCCAGCTCGGCGAGAATCGCGGTCGTGTGCTGGCCAAGCAGGGGAGCAGGCGCTACCGGCGAGCGGGACACGGCGCTGGCGAAAGGCACCATGCCGGGCATGCGCACCCTGCCCGCGACCGGGTGATCCTGTTCGATGAAGAATCCGCGCGACTCCAGCTGCGGGCAGGCATCGAGGTCGGCAGCAGATTGCACGGCCGTGAACGTGAAGCGCCACTCCTGGCCGGTATGAAACAGCTCCCGCTTCGTCATCGCCGCGAACTTCGGTTCGACCAGCCGATCGATCTCCTCACCGTGGCGCAGCCGCCCAGCAGGCGTGAGAAACCGTTCCTCGGCAAGCTCCGGAATCTCCAGGAAGGCCGCGAAAGCCTCCCATTCACCGAAGCCGGCATAGGACGGCATGATGTAGCCGTCGGCGGTGCGCATCGGGCTCGATGAGACGAGGCTGGTGGTGCCGGCGGAGGCGCGTGTCATTACAGCGCCGGTGTAAGCGTAGAGGTTGAGCGCCGGGAACGCGGTCTGGGCGATGGTCTCCTGCTCGGAGATGTCGATCCGCTGGCCGATGCCCGTGCGGCGGGCCAGCATCGCTGCAGCCAGGCTGGCCGAAGCTGCGTTGACTCCGGCCAGGTGCGCCGCCTGGCTGAGCCCATGCTTGAGCGGTTCGCGGTCGCAGTCACCGGTGATGTACGCCATGCCGCCCGAGGCGTAGGCGCTGATCTCGCTGGCGAGATATCCCGCCCTGGGGCCATCCTGTCCATAGGCAGAAATGGAACAGACGACAAGGTGCTCAGGCAGCATATCGAGGGGCAGCGGCAGGGCATCGAACCGGCCTGCACCCAGGTTCTCGATCGCCAGATCGGCGCCCATCAGCAGCCGCCCCAGCAGCTCTGCGCCGGCGGTCGTGGTCACATCCAGCGTGAGCGAGCGTTTGTTGAAGTTGAGGTACAGGAACATACCGCTCGTTTCGGGGTTGGGCACGGCATCAACAAACGGACCGGAGCGTCGCGTTTCATCCCCTGTTGCCGGCTGCTCCACCTTGATGACATCGGCGCCGAAGTCGGCCAGCAGCCGCGCAGCGTAGGCGGCGGAGATGCCGCTGCCCAGTTCGACCACGCGCAGACCGTCCCCACGCCAGAGATCCATCACGATCGCCTCCCTGTCTCGCATCATCGTGTTCCGCCAGCCGCCTCTCGCGCCACCGCGTTCACGCCATATTCCGCATTGCGGCGTAGTATGCCAGTGATGGTGCCGCCCAGGTTTCGCGCTATCCTGAATTGAATCAGTAGATGGCCGTTTCGGGCTCCGATCAATGGTAGAGGGACGTAATGACCGGAACTGCAGTTCGCACGCTCACAGCGGACAACGCCGTCGAACAGGCGCGCCGCCTCGCCGACCACTTTGGGTCGCGGTTGCCGGACTACGATACACGCGCGGTGTTTCCCCGGCAGAACTTTGACGAGATCATCGAGTGCGGCCTGCACGCGATGACCGTGCCTGAACAATACGGCGGCCTCGGCTTCTGGCAGATGGGAGGCCGCTTCAGCCCCTACTATCAGGTGCTGGAGACGATCGCGAAGGTAGACAGCTCCACCGCGCAGCTGCTGCAGGTCCACTGCCACGCCACAGGCATGATCGCCGGACTCGGCACGGAGGCGCAGCGCGAGTTCTATATGGGCGAGGTGGCAAGCAACGGCAAGCTGATCGCCTCGATCGGCAGCGAGGCGCAACTGCGGGATGTGGAGGCGGAGGTGTACCGCGCCGAGCTGGTTCGCAGCGGCTCCGGCTACCGGCTCAACGCCCGCAAAGGATTCGCCTCGCTAGCAGGCGGCGCCGACTACTTCAACATCTGGTGCGCTGTCGAGGGCCTGGGCAGCTTCGCCAGCCGCATGGTCGTTGCCACCGTGCCGCGCGAGGCGCCCGGCTTCGAGATCCTTGACGACTGGGACACCCTGGGCATGCGCCCCACCACCAGCGTCAGCCTGCTGCTCAAGGATGTTGAGGTGCCCGAGTCATGGGTGGTGGGCGAACCGGGCGACTGGGTGCGCAAGGATCCGCGCTCGTTTACGATCGCTTACACCGCGAACCACCTCGGCGTGGCCGAGGGCGCCTATGAGTTCGCCTGCTCGTACATCGCCGCGCGGCCTCACCTTGCCGGCAGTGAGCTGGTGCAGTCCCGCCTGGGCGACCTCTCGAGCAAACTCTATGCCACCAGCACCGCGCTCTACGCTGCCTCCGCCCGCTGGGAGCGCGGCGACGATCCGAACCTCTGCGAGCTGGACGGCATTCGTTCTCTGCACATGGCCAAAAAGGTAGCGCTGGAGGTCACCTCCGATCTGTACGATATCTGCGGCGCCCGCGTCACTTATAACGTGTACCCGTTGAACCAGGCGCTGCGCGACGCACGCTCGTTCACGCTCCACTTCCGCGACGATCTCTACATGGCGCAGGTCGGCCGCTCGGACCTCGGCGTTCCCTTCGTCGCCAAGGATGAGCACTCCGGCTCGACGCCGCCGGACCAGGCATGAACGAACGCTTGCGGGTTCCAGCCGTGGATCGCAGCGCCGCGCTCGAAGAGGTGCTCTCGATATTGCGGGTCGACAGCATCTGGGGGCGGGAGCGCGCCCTTGCCGAACAGCTTGCCGGCGATCTGCGATCGCGTGGCTTCACCGATGTCGCCCTGGTGGAACCGCTGCCTGGCAGGCCGAGCGTGACCGGACGCATTCGCGGCACAGGCGGCGGGCGGAGCCTGATCCTCAACGGACATATCGACATTTACGAGCTTTCGCAGGACTGGACTCGTGATCCGTTCGCACCGGCGATCGAACAGGGCAAGATCTACGGCGCCGGCGTGGCCGATGAAAAGGCCGGCACAGCGGCGCTCCTCGTCGCGGCCTCGCTCTTCCACGACCCTGCCTGGCGGCCCCGCGGCGACATCATCTTCATGGGCGTGTCGGCGCACTTCGAAGGCGGGCTGGGCACGCGGGCGATTCTCGACAGCGGCGTGAGCGCCGACGCCGCGATTACCTGTGAGCCGTCGTCGATGCAACTGGCAAACGCACACCGCGGCGCCGCCTACCTCACCGTCACCACCCGCGGGCGTCAGGCGCACACCAGCGCAAAGGAGCAAGGGCTCAACGCCATCGAGACGATGCTGCCGATCATCCAGGGACTGCAGCAACTCGAGATCCCGCACACACCTGACCTGTTTGGCGGTCCGATCGTCAACGTCGGCACCATTCATGGCGGCACAAAGCACAATCAGGTGCCCGACCGCTGCGAGATCAGCGTGGACATCCGCGTGCCCCCATCGGCCACGCCCGAGCAGGCGCTGGCCTCGGTTGAACGCATGATCGCGAACCTGCGGACGCGGCGGCCAGAGGTCGATGCCACGGTCGAGTTCAGTCCGTACTGGCTGTCCGGCCCGCGCTACCCGACGCTCACACCAGAAGCCGAGCCTATCGTGGGTGTGGTGCAGCGGGCGCGCGAGGCGGCCGGCCTGCCGCCAGCTCCGCTGACATCGCTACCGGTGTGGGCGGACATGTGTGTGCTCGATCGGCATGGTATCCCAACCGTGAACATCGGGCCGGGCGGGCCGCCGTACAACTGGGCCGACGAGTGGGTCGCGGTGGACGAGTATCTGGCGGCGGTGCGCACCTACGCGGCCGCAATCGCAGACTTTTGCAACCAGGCGGTGGCATCGTGAGCAGTGAAAGCGGTTTGCCCGTGGCGGACCTGGTCATCCAGCATGCGGCGGTGCTCTGCCGGGTGCAGGACCGCGGAGAGCCGCGTCGAGGCGCTGCCCAGGCGGAGCTCGACATGGTGCAGGATGGCGCCGTAGCTGTCGCGGGCGAGCAGATCATCGCGGTGGGTACGACCGCCGATGTGCTGGCCGCCTGCGACACGAGCAAGGCGGAGTTCTACGATGCGCGAGGGCAAACTGTCCTGCCCGGCCTGGTCGAGGCGCACTCACATCCGGTGTTCGCCGGACGGCGCTACATGGAGTACGCGCAACGCCTTTCCGGTGTCTCGCTCAAGGAGATCGCGGCTGCGGGCGGCGGCATCTGGAACAGCGTCCTGCGGACGCGGGCAGCGCCCGATGACGAGCTGCTCACCAACACTGTGCAGGCGTTCGACCGCATGCTCGCCGACGGCATCACGACCGCCGAAGCAAAGTCCGGCTACGGCCTGACGACCGAGCAGGAGCTGCGCTCGCTGCAGATCATCGACAAGGCGCGGAAGCAGACGCGGCTCGATGTCGTTGCCACCTTCCTCGGGGCGCACGTGGTGCCCGCCGGCCTAACAGCCGATGCATACATCGATCTGATCTGCGATGAGATGCTGCCGGCGGTCGCCGCCCAGGGCATCGCCGAGTACTGCGATGTGACCTGCGAGGATGGCTACTTCGATGCTCGCCAGGCGCTGAAGAACATCGAGCGGGCGGCGACCTTCCACCTGCCCTGCCGGATTCACGCAGACGCATGGGAGCCGAGCGGCGGATGGGCGCTCGCTGCCGCCTCCGGCGCGGCCACCGCAGATCACGTCACCTTCGCCACCGACGAGGAGATCCGCGCCACGCGCGGCGCCGGCACGATCGCCGTCCTGCTGCCTGCGGCGGAGGTGGTGTACTTCGGCCGCAAGCGCGCCAATGCGCGTTTGCTGATTCAGAGCGATGTGCCGGTGGTAATTGCGACCGACTACTGCTCCTCGATCCCGGTACATTCGCTGCGGATGTCGATCGGTCTGGCGGCCTCGTGGTTCCAGATGTCGCCGGCGGAATGCATCGTCGGCGCCACCCTGAACGCTGCCCACTCGCTCGGCCGCGCCGGGCAGGTGGGCAGCCTCGACCCGGGCAAACAGGCCGACATCCTCATCCTCGACTGCGAGCATCCCTACCAGTTTGTTTGGGAGCTGGGGCAGACACCCGTGCGGCAGGTGTTCAAACGGGGACAGCGGATAGGTTCCTGATCACTTGCTTCCAGCAGGGTGCTGACCAGGCGGCCCGAGCGGCTCGGACCTCGGCGAAAAAAGCAACTCGGTTCGTGGGAAGAACCGCTTAAAACTGCGGCAGAAATTCCGCCTGTGCGGCGAGCAGTTCGTCGAGCAAGGGGGCCGCGTCGGCCGGGTTGCGGACCAGCGGATCGCTCGCCAGCGCCTGCAGCGCCAGCCCTCGGTCGCCGGTGAGGCTCGCTTTGACAACCAGCTCCTGGCGCAAGATGTGTGGGTAGACGAGTGCCAGGATCGCCGGTGGCAGGTCTCCGGCCGTGCTCGGACGGACGCCGCCGGGGCCAAGTACGCCGATCGTCTCAACGATCGCATCACGCGGCAGGTTGCCGGCCTGTCCTTCGTTGGGCAGGTTCATCACGTGCGTCGCCTCGCCGCCCCCGGCCACCGCAAGCGCGAGGTCGGCGAGCTTTTCTCCCGATCGCTGCAAGCGCGGCGGCTCGGCGCCGTCTACCACCGCCTCCACCCATGTCCGGCGGCGTTTGCGGGCGCCGAGGCGGTGCTCGATCGTGGTCAGCTCTACGCCGAAGGCGCCACCGTGCCGCGTCTCCGGCGTAAGCAGGCCCGGCATGAACTCGGCAAGGTGACGGTCGCCTGCAGCTGGCAGCAGGCCGTACGTCCGGTATAGCCAGAGCTTGAGCTGCAATCGATCCTCGAACACGGAGGCGGGCGTGCCGGGCAGATCGCCTTCGTATGGCAACGACAGGGGGTTCTCGGCCAGGTATCGGTCGAGGCGCGGATATCCAGGCCTGCCGTCCAGCCAGAAATCGAGCAGCCAGGTAAAGTGGTTGATTCCCACAACCCGTGCCCTGAACGGCGCCTCGGGCTCCATGTCAAAGATACGTCGCAGACGGCGCCCCACGCCGACGAGTTCGTGGCACATGCCGACGACGGTCACGTCGGGTGCGATCAAGGTCATCGTGCGGGTGAGCACGCTCAACGGATTGGTGTAGTTGAGCACCGTTGCGCCGGGACAGATCTCGGCGATATCAGCGGCGATCGCAGCAAGCACCGGAATGTTGCGCAGCGCCCGCGACAGCCCACCCGGCCCCACTGTATCGCCGACGGACTGCGCGATGCCGTAGCGGGCGGGGATCGACAGGTCGAGCGCCATCGTGTCGAAACCACCGACAGTGAGCGTGATAGCCACGAAGTCAACGCCGCGCAGTCCAGCACGGCGGTCCGTCGTCGTCTCGACCTGCCAGTGTGCGCCAGCAGCCTCAAGCGCACGCGCGGCGAAGCCAGCCATCAACTCCAGCGCCACTTCGTCGATGTCGATCAGCACCACCGTGCTGCCGTCCAGCTCAGGCGTGGTGAACAGGTCGGTCAAAAAGGTCGGCGCCCAGTTGAGGCTCGCGCCGCCAATCAGGGCAACATGCATGGCGTACCTCCCGGCCGGCATTTAGCAGGTTGATCGACGAGCCTGTACGGCCCAGGCCCGGTCGATACGGTTGCGCCCATGCGACGCAGCCTTCGACCGGCCGGTTCAGTATATCTGCCGTCTCTATCGGGCCATGGTCCGTTCAAACAGGAGGCATCGCATATACTCACGCCACATGAAGACGCCGACGGTACCCCGGTGGAAGTAGAAGCGAAGTTCAGCTTTGGCGACGCGGCCGCGTTTGCGGCGTGGCAGCAGCGCGATGCCATCGGCCCGTTCACGCTCGGCCCGACCCGATCAAAGGATGTCGTCGACCGCTACCTCGACACGGACCTGTGCGACTGCATTGCTGGTGGGTACGCCTGCCGCATTCGCACACAGGACTCTTCGTTTGAGGTGACGCTCAAGTCGCTGCTCGACGCGACGGCAGGCACTGAAGCGGAAGTACGCCGGCGTGAAGAGATCGAGCTGACGCTGACGCCACCGGCCGGCCAACGGAAAGAAGGAGCGCTCGCCGGGCTGCTCCCGGCCTTGCAGCAGCCAGTGAACTGGCCGGAGAGCGAAGCCCGCACGCTGGCCATGCGCCTGACCGAGGGACGCCCGCTGCGTCACCTCGTAACGATCCATCAGCAGCGGCGCGAGCGCGACCTGCTTGATGGCGAACGCGCGCTGGCCGTGCAGAGCATGGATCGTGTCAGCTTCGACCGCAGCGGACCGGCGATGCTCGAGCTTGAGGTCGAGCTGACTCCGCAGGGCACCGATGAGGACATGGCGACGGTGGTGCGTGCGCTGAGCGCCGAGGAGGGGTTCCAGCCCGATCGCCGCTCGAAGCTTGGTGGCGCACTGGGAAGCATCTCGCCCCCGACGGAGCGCAGCGTTCTGGCGCAGAACACACTCTTTGCCGCGCAGCTGCCTGAGGAGCGTGACCGGCACTGCGCCGTGCTCGCCCTGCGACTGCTCGGGAGCGTCGGCGATCGCGACGACGAAGGAACTCGCAGGCTCGCACGGAGCGCGATCATGGCGATAGCGGAAGGCCGCACGGTCCGGCCGGATGACCCTGCCGGCGCTCCCATCGGCAACGCTGGCCGTGTCGCGGCCGCGATCGGCGTGGCGCTCGCACTCAACGCCTCTGGCAGGCAGACGACGCGAATCGTTGCGATTACGTCCTCCGAACGCAGAACGCTGCTAACGCTTTCCGGTCCAAACGCGGACGAGGATGGCGCCGCTGCCGAGGAAGTAACCGGCCTCTGGCAGGAGGGCTTCGGTGTTGAGCTGCGCTGCCGCAGCACGGCTCCGAACGAGCCGCCGCCGCTGGGTCTCCGCTTCGATCAGGGCCTCGCAGGGGCGGGCAGGATCATTCTCCGCAACCAGTACGAGCGGCTGCAGGCGTGCGCGGCAGACGTACGCGCAGGCGACCATGAGGCGCTCCACGATGGCCGCGTGGCCGTCCGCCGCATGCGCACGGCGCTGCACCTGCTGCAAGGTGCGTACGTCAACCGGGAGACGGCGCCGTTAGTCACCGGGCTCAAGCGTGCAGGGGCGAGGCTTGGCGCAGTTCGAGATCTCGACGTGCTGCTAAGCCGGATGCACCGTGAAAAAGACCAGTTGCCGGACCCGCCCGTGCTCGATGGCTTGCTGGAAGCCTGGGAGCAACGGCGTCAGAAAGCCCACCGGCGGTTGCTCAAGCACCTCGACAGCGGCGGCTTCCGCGACTGGAATGACCGCTTCACCACGTTTCTTGAATCCAGCAGTTCCGGGCCGAGGGGCAACAGCCGCGTCGCCGACCTCCTTTCTGAACTGGTCTGGCGGCGATACGGCATCGTGAGAAGCTATCAGCCAGATGTGGACAGCGCCTCAGCCGAAGAGTTGCATGAGCTGCGCAAGAACACAAAAGAGCTGCGCTACCTGCTGGAGTTCTTCCGGGAGCTGCTGGGCAAAAGTGCCCCTGCGTTGATCAAGCAGTTGACGGGCGTGCAGGATGAGCTGGGTGCATTGCACGATGCGATTGTTCTGCGCGATCTGGTCGGCAAGGCGTCGGCCGGCGCCCGGACACCCGGTTTGGAACAGTACCACCTGCGCGTTCTCGCAGCTATTCCCCTGCACCGCCGCGATTTCGAGGGTCTCTGGCCGGCGGTCGTTGAACGCGACTTCCGCAGGGCGCTGGCAGAGGCTGTCGCGGCCGTGTAGCGCCGGACAGAATCCCCTGGATGGCGGCGCAGCGGGTATCCGGCACACGGCCGAACGAAAACCCGACAACATGAACGGCGAGCCGTCGAGCGCCTGAAAGCGCCGCCACGGCCCGCCGTTTTGACTGCCAAATGGCAACCAACTCCAACCCTACTTGGTAAGGTCCTGGTTGCTCTGGTTCACCGCATCATCGAGTAGCTGCTTGGCGCTCTTGCTCGGATCGGAGAATGCGGCCACGAGCGCATCCGAGATGTGATTGCGGGCCGCCTGTGCCTGACGCACGTTCGGCTCCGGGGTGCCGAACTGCTGAACCTGCAACGCGACACCGTACTGCGGCTGTTTTGCGGCAGCCGCTTTGACGCGGTCGTCAGCCAGGCCGGAGGTCCGCACCGGCAGGTAGCCCGTCGCCGTGCTCCAGTCGGGGTTGACCTCTTTGCTGGTGAAGTACTTGATGAACAGCCATGACGCAAGTTGCTTCTCGGCCGTGCTCTTGAACAGGGTCACGTTGGCGCCGTACATCACGGTTGAGTTGTCCCGGCCGGTGCCGTGTGGCGGCAGCGCCACGTTCCAGTTCGCCTTGATGTTGTCGTTCACGTCCTTGACGTAAAAAGGAATGCCGGCGCTGCTGCTGAAGGTGAAAGCCGCACGGCCCTGAGCGAAGTCTGTCTGATCGCCGAACGCCTTCGCCACCTGGTAGGCGGAACCGTCTTTGATCATCTGCTGGTACATCGAAAGCTGATCGACGCCCTGCTGGTTGTTGAACAGCCACTTCTTCTGATCCTCACTGATCAGCTGGCCGCCCCGCGAGTAGACGCCGCCGTTGAACAGTGAGACGTCGATGCCAACCGCGTAGCCCTTGACATCGCCTTTGGTCACGGCTTTCGCCGCTTTCTGGAAGTCGTCCCAGGTCTTCGGAACGTCCACACCCGCTGCCTTGAGCATGTCGGCGTTGTAGTACATCAACTCGACGCTCTTCGTGAACGGGAAGGACAGCATCTGGTTCTTGTAGGCGGCGTAGAAGTTGTCATAGCGGTAGGCCGAGAGGATGTCCGCGTAATCGTCTTTGGGCAGGCCGTACTTCTGGCTCTTCACGTAGTCATCTAGCGGGATGATCACGTTCGCCTGCTGATACTCGGCCACCTGGTTCTCGTAGGCGACGGCCACATCGGGCGTCTGGCCGCCGGCGATGCCCGTCTGGATTTTCTGGAACAGCGGGTCGTAGCTGCCGACGTACTGTGCCTTGACGGTAATGTTCGGGTTTTTAGCCTGAAAGTCCTTGATCAGCGCTGCCAGCTTGTCGCCCTGGGCGCTGCCGTCAGAGTAGACGTGCCAGAAGTTGATCTCGACCGGCTTGCTGATCGTCACCTGGTCAACGGGGCTGCCCGTACCCGCCGCCGCGCCGAGCGCCTTATCGGCAGCGACGACGCTCGGGTTCACCGCAACGCTGCCGCCCGCCGCTGCGGCCGTGCCCGCTGCTGCCGCGGGGCTGCCCGACGCAGCCGCAGGGCTGGATGCGGCCGGACTGGCGGGCCGTGCCGCGGCCGTTCCGGCTGTCGTGGCCGCCGAAGTTGCCGCAGCAGCCGCGGTCGTCGCAGCTTTCGTCGCCGCGATCGTGGCCGCAGTCGTTGCTGCCTTGTTGTTGGAATTGTTGCTTGAGCTGCACGCCATCGCCGCCGTCAGCGCCAGGCCGAGCAGCAGGGGCGACAGGAGTCGTGTCCTGGCTGACCAGTTCATGCGGTCGTCTCTCCTCGTGTGATTCGTGGGTGAATGATGGGTTGAATGCCGTCGGCGGCATCGTAGCCGATTTTTGCCTCGCGTGCGCGGATTCTGCTCCTCGCCACCTCCTTGGATCTACCGGGATCTCCCATGAATCGTCACGCGGCGGATTCTCTGCGGTGATATCCGCTCTGCGGTCGCTGCAGGTTAGCCTTTAAGTCCCGACGAAGCGAACCCTTCCATAAATTGGCGCTGGGCAACGAAGTACAGCAGGATAATCGGCGCGATCGTGAACGCCGACGCGGCCATCAGCAGGTGCGGCTCAGAGCCTTCCTGGCCGAGGAAGACGGTCAGACCGAGCTGAATCGGCCGGATCGACTGGCTATTGGTGATGATCAGCGGCCAGAGCAGGCTGTTCCACGAGCCGAGAAACGCAAACAGTGTCACCGCTGCCAGTGGACCGCGTGACAGCGGCAGGACGATGCTCCAGAGCAGCCGCATGTGGCCGGCGCCATCAAGCTCTGCCGAATCGAACAGGTCCTGCGGCAACTGGCTGAAGAACTGCCGCAGGAGGAAGACGCTGAATACGCTCGCGATCCACGGCACGATCAGCGCCGGATACGTGTTCAGCCAGTGCAGCTTCCTGATGATGATGAAGTTAGGAATGATGATCGTCTCAAAAGGAATCATCAGCGTGGACAGCAGCATGACAAAGATGACGTCACGCCCGTAGAACTCCATCCGGGCGAATGCATACGCGGCGAGTGTACTGGTGATACTGATCCCGATCACGACGCAGAAGCAGATAAAGAACGTGTTGAGAAAGTAGCGCTCGAAAGGCGCCGCCTGCCAGGCGGTGACGTAGTTGCTGAAGTGCCAGACTTTTGGCAGCAGCGTCGGCGGCTCCGTGAGCGCTTCGCCATGCGTCTTGAAGGATGTCAGCAGCATCCACACAAAAGGGGTCGCTGCATAGAGGGCGCCGGCTCCCAGCACCAGATACAGCGCCGCCCGCCGTCCCAGTCGCCGCAGGTTCAGCGTTCTCACCCCACCTTTCGACCCGGTTCCCGCCCGTGGCAGGGCAAGATCGCTCATCGGTAAATCCTCTGGTGAATCCTCTCGGACATTGCTGATTCTGTATCGCTATTGCTGATGCGCAAAACGGCCACCCAACTTTACCTGCATCACCGTCAGCGCCAGGATCAGAGCGAACAGCACGAACGCGATCGCCGAGCCGTAGCCGAGCCGGTGGTTAACCTGAAGCTGATTGAAGACGTTGACCATGACGGTACGTGTGGTGCCGAGCGGTCCGCCCGGCCCGCCGGTGCTGGCGTTGGTGGACATGATGTAGATCTCATTGAAAGCCTGGAAGGCAGAGATCGTGGAGATGATCGTGAGGAAGAAGAACGTCGGCGTCAGCAACGGCAGCGTCATGCGGAAGAACACCTGCCGCTCGTTTGCACCGTCAATGCGTGCCGCTTCGTAGGTGTCGCGAGGGATGTTGCCCAGTCCAACGAGGAAGATCACGACCTGGAAGCCAAGTTGATGCCAGATCGTCATGATGATCACGGCTACCAACGCGAGGCTCGGTCCCTGCAACAGCCCCGGCACCGAGAGGTGCACGGTGCTGCCCAGCAGCTGCACGATCCCTTTCGGCTCAAGCATCCAGCGTTGATGGCCGATACCAAGCCGTCCCAACAGCGAGTTGGCCAGGCCGGAACGCGGGTCGAAAATCCAGAGCCAGACGGTTGCCGAGGCCACGGTCGAGGTGACGTAGGGCAGGAAATAGAGCGTGCGAAAGACACCGAGGAAGCGGACGTTCTGGTAGAGCAGGTAGGCGATCAGGCAGGCAAGTGCCATCGTCACCGGCACGGTACCGATCGCGAAGTACAGAGTGGTGCCAAGCGACTGCCAGAACCTGTGGTCGTGCAGAGCCTCGTCGTAGTTCTGAAACCAGAGCATACCGCGGTCGATCACGCCCCAGTTCCGCAGGCTGATCCAGAAGGCGTAAAAGACGGGGAAGAAATGGAAGGTCGCGATCACGACCAGCGCCGGGGCCAGAAAGAGGTAGGCCAGTGGCGTATCGCGCAGCTTGCGGCGGTTTCGGCTGCGACGCGGCGGCGCCGCACCGATCGGCAGCGTCACGGTTGGGCGCGTCTCGATCGATACCGCCATATCCGCTCCAGCGGCTCCGCCGCAGCCGTTCAGCGCCCCGCTTCCGCGACCATTTTGCGAGCAAATACTAGCATGCCGCTCCGGGGGCGATCATCAGTGCACCGTTAATTTTCGGCAAGCCAGTTTAGATTCCGATCGCCGGCTGCAGCCCCAGCAATGTGCGGATCAGCTCCAGCTCGCCGAGGTGAGTGAAGCCGTGCGAGACACAGACCTGGCCGAGGGCGCGGATCGCGGGCATCTCGCCCAGCGGCTTCACCGTCACCGGGTTGTCAAACGTCGATTCGTCGGGATTGGCGAGATAGTCGTCAGTGCTGCGCCACACCTGTTGCACGTATTCCTTGAACGCGTCGACTTCGTTGATGCGGAGTGCCTGTGCATCCACCGATGTCATACCGGTGCCCTGCGCTATTGGTGGCAGCCCGAGCTTTGCTGCCCAGCCGCCGTCCATCCAGACGGTGGGACGCCGGCTTTGCAGGATAAAGCGCACGATGTTGTCTTCGGTGCGGGCATAGTGCCACATCTCGAAAGCGATCGTGTTCGCATTAGGGTTGTTGCCAGGCACGGCGTGCCACTGCTCCGGTGACAGGTCCACGATCGATCTGTCCAGAGCGCTGTGCAGCCGGCGTAACTCCGCCTTGATGAACTCGACCAGGGTCATATCCGTCTCCTCCTTGTCAAACAATGATATAACCCTTGCGTGAAGGTAGGCAGTAGCGGTACACCTACCATGTGTGTTGATTCATCTTGCATTCGTGGACGAAGCGAGGACGAACTGATGGAATTCCAGGATAATCCCGAAGAGGCAGGCTTCCGCTCCCAGATTCGCGGCTTCATCGACCAGAATCTGCCCAAAGGCTGGGGACAGGCTGGCGGTGAGATGGAAGAGGAAACCGACCCGACCCGCAAGGGCTTCATCAAGCAGTGGCGCACAGCCCTCGGTCAGAAGGGCTGGATCGCACCGCACTGGCCGACGGAGTACGGCGGCGCCGGCATGAGTCCGGGCGAGCAGTTCATCTTCAATGAGGAGATGGCAGAGTCTCGGGCGCCTCAGACCGGCGGCATGGGTGTTACCATGATCGGCCCCACCCTGATCCTCTACGGCACGCCGGAGCAGAAGCAGGAGCACCTGCCGAAAATCACCAGCGGTGAAGTGCAGTGGTGCCAGGGCTACTCAGAGCCGGGCGCCGGCTCCGACCTGGCGTCGTTGCAGACTCGCGCGGTACGCGACGGCGACGACTACGTGATCAACGGTCAGAAGATCTGGTCATCGGGAGCACATAACGCCGACTGGATGTTTATGCTGACCCGCACCGACCCCGATGCGCCCAAGCATCGCGGCATCTCGATGCTGCTGATGGATATGAAGTCCCCCGGCATCCAGATCCAGCCGCTGGTGAACATGGCCAACGACCACCTGTTCAACCAGGAGTACTTCGACAACGTGCGTGTGCCGGTGAGCAACCGGGTCGGCGAGGAGAACCGCGGCTGGTACGTCGGCGCAACGCTGCTCGACTTCGAGCGCTCGAACATCGGCTCCTCGATCAGCCTTCGCCACACCGTCAACGACATCACCCAGTTCGTGAGGGAAGCCGCAAAGACAGGCAGCGTGCCCGTGCGGCTGACCAGCAGCATCCGCGCCGAGCTTGCCGAGCGGGCGATCGAAGCCGAAATCGCGAAGCTGTTCAGCTATCGCATCATCTCGATCCAGAAGCGCGGCCAGGTGCCGAACTACGAGGCGTCCGTCAACAAGATGTACCGGTCTGAGGTGCAGCAGCGCCTGGCGCAGACCGGCATGAAGGCGATCGGCCTCTATGGCAACGCTTTCAAAGGCAGCAAGTACGCCGCGATGAAGGGCCGCATCTCGCACATGTACCTGAGCAGCGTCTCGGCGACGATCGCTGCCGGCACCAGCGAGATTCAGCGCAACATCATCGCCACCCGCGGCCTGGGATTGCCCAGAGGGTAATCACTTCTCCGGTTAACTCAGAAGCAAGAACAGCCGGCCCCTCTCGACACGCGATGAAGGGCCGGCTGTTTCCTTTTGTCATTAGTGCTACTCCGGCATGTGAATACCGAGCGTCACCAACGCAGGTAAACGAGCAGCGGTGTTTCATCGCCGGGTTCTTCCCGCATGTTCGTGCAATGGATCAGCCGGGAGGCACGATCTATGCCATCATATAGTGAAGAGAATGATGCAGGTTCAGTGGGGGACGACGATGCGGACGACACTTGCCCTGGACGACGACCTGATCGCGGAGGCCCAGCGGCTTACCGGGACGAATGAGAAGAGCGCTCTCGTGCGTCAAGCCCTGCGCGCCCTGATCGAGCGTGAGAGCGCCCGCCGTTTGGCCCGACTGGGAGGTAGCGAGCCCATGCTCGCCGTGATCTCCAGGCGTCGCCTCGAACCTCGGTGATCCTCGTCGACACGTCGGTCTGGATCGATCACCTCAGGGCAGGAAGCGCCACACTTGTGCGCTTGCTCGATCGTGGCGATGTCCTGGGCCATCCCTGGGTGGTCGGAGAACTCGCACTCGGCCACCTCGGGCAGCGCGGAGAGATCCTTGGGCTCCTCGCCAGCCTTCCGCAGGCGACAGTGGCGACGCCGACCGAGGTCCTGATGCTGATTGAGCGCCAGAAGCTTTACGGGCTAGGTGTCGGCTACGTCGATGCGCAGCTACTCGCGGCAACCCAGCTCACCCCCGGGGCGACGCTCTGGACCACCGACCGGCGCCTTGTCGCTATCACTTCGCGTCTTGGGAAGGCTTTCAGTCCCGAAATCCACGGCTGATCGCCGTAGATCGACAGGGCCTCGGCGACGATCGCTGCCGGCACCAGCGAGATTCAGCGCAACATCATCGCCACCCGCGGTCTCGGACTGCCCAGAGGGCAGTCGCTTCCCGGGTCACCCAGGACAAACAAACAGGCGGCCCCTGGTCGTAGGTCAAGAGGGGCCTGCCGTTTCTTGTTGCGGAGGGTGACAACTCAGAGCACGGTTCAGTGACGGCGCTTCGTCTTCCGATCTGCGCGCTGCGATTGCTGGAGCTGGAAGAGGACGGCAGCAAGGCTCGACGCCTGCGGCTGGCTGCCCCCGAGCGCTTCGACGCGCTGCTGCGCCTCAGCGTAGCACTGGGCGTCTTCGCGGTCGCCGATCACCCAGACGGTCGCAACCTTCTCCTCAGTGTCGGTCGTGAAGATAATGCGCCAGTTACGGTCGCCGACCACGATCTTGCGCCAACCGGTGAGACCGCGTCCCAGCGGGATGCCCGCATCCTGCCCGGCTTCCTCGATGCGTATCAGCTTCTTGAAAAAGAGGGAGAGCCTGCCGCTCTCCGCGTACCGCTCGAGGTCGATGACTGCCTCATGGATGAGCTGGACACGAACCGGAATCTACTCTGAGAGCTCGCGTAGCTGCTCACGTGTATAGCCGAACTGGAAGAGGACCTCATCAAGGGAGTGGCGCTGCTCACTGGTGGTGAACATACGTGCTGCAACCAGGGAGATGTCAAGCAACTCCTCCTGCAGCTCCTGGAGCTGGCCGAGCCGCTCCATGCTGATGACGGCTGCAACGGGCTTGTTGTTGCGGAGGACAACGCGGTCGCGGCCTTGCTCGGCCTGACGAATGAGACCAGAGACGCCCAGCTTGCTGGCGTCGGAGATCGAGATCAGATCCGACGTGTCGATGGCTGCCATGGCGCGCGCTCCTGTTGATTGGACTGCATAGAATATAACCCGGAATTCTAGACAGGGAGGGACGGAATCCACGTCTTCGATGGACACCGCGCTCGGTGTTGCCATCGTCATGATGTTCACATCCTCCTTACGCCAGCCGCTGCGCTGGATCCTCGCCGCGCCGGGTGCTAGCCGCGCGCGGCGGACAATGCCGCCTCAAGATTGGTTGCCGGGGCATCACTGGCGACACCACAGCCACCAGCGAAGACCAGCCGTGTCGCTGGCGCTGCCGCTTTGCTACGGCGCACCTGGTCGGTGACCTCAGCCACCGTGCCGCGCTGGAGCAGACGCCGGTCGATGCCGCCCATCACCGCCGCGGAGGTACGCATGGTGATATCGCGCAGCGAGGCATTGCCCTGACCGAGGTCATCCCAGTTGAAGACGGCCACAGGGTAGTCGAGCAGCAGGTTGAGCAGGTTGTGGTCACGGCAGACATGCAACACGTTGAGTGCTGCGGCACGCACCGCCCCCAGGACGTGCAGGTCATAGGGGCGGCCGAACTCGCGATAGAAGTCCTCGTCGGCTGCGTCGCGTGTGCCCCAGGTGACCGTTGCAAAAAAGACGCCGCTCGCACCGGCCTCCAGGCAAGCGGCGCTGTAGCCCGCGATGACCCGGGCAATACAGGCCAGACCCAGGTGCGCGATGGCCGGATTCGCCGCCACTGCTTCGCGAAAACGGGGAGGATCCATGGCGAGCAGCGCGCTGGCAATCGTCAGCGGGTTAAAGACGGTCTGGATGATGTCGACCTCGTCGCCGATACGCGCGACGACGCGCCGCAGCGTCTCCAGTTGCTCGGCAAACACACCCGCCGTGGGGTCAATCTCCGGCAGCTCCGCAAGCGCCTCGAAGCGATTGAGTGCAGCCCGGGTCAGACGCGGCTGCGTCGTCCCGGTTGGCTCATACCGACTGCCCCACGCTTCCGCGTAGTACGTCGCGCGCGGGTTGAGCTTAACCAGGTCCCAATCGTAGGTGCGATAAGCCTCGACCGTCGCGTCGGCCATGCCCTCGGCCGACCATTCACGGTCAAAGTCGTGCCACCAGAGGGTTACTGGAGTGCGGTCGACCGCCTCGCCAGCCAGGGCGGCGCGGAGACGCTGCCTGTGCGAGATCGTCGCTGATAGAGCCATCAGGGTCATCCTCTCTCGTCGTTCCAGGACAGCCATCCTGGTGCGCCACCGCCCCAGTGCACAGCGCGCCGGTCTCGCGTGCGGCGGCTGGTCGGGCTTAGTGCTAGTTTCAAAACCCGGATAACTGGTTAACTGGGGGCATGAATCAATGCCTTGTTTCGGATGCTCTGTGGTCCCGCATTGGCCGGCTCCTGCCAGCCGAGCCGCCCAAGCCGAAGGGCGGGCGCCCGCGTGTGGGCGATCGTGCCGCGCTCAACGGCATTCTGTATGTCCTGCGTACCGGCATCCAGTGGAAGCACCTACCCACCGCACTCGGCTTCGGCAGCGGTGTCACCGTCTGGCGGCGGGTGCTCGCCTGGCAGCGGGCTGGCGTCTGGGAACGGCTGCACCGCGTGCTGCTCGACGAGTTGGGCGAGCAGGGCCAGCTCGACTGGACTCGGGTTGTGGTCGACACGCGCAGCGTGCCGGCCAAAAAAGGGGGCTCCTCACCGGCCCGAACCCGACGGACCGTGGGAAGTCGGGTAGCAAGCAGCACATTGCCGTCGACCGGCACGGCATTCCCCTTGCCGTGACCCTGACCGCTGCCAACGAGCACGACAGCATCCAGTTCGAAGGCCTGATTGCCGCACTGCCCTTCGTCAAGCAGCAGTACGGCTACCGACGCAAGCGGCCGGATAAGGTCCATGCCGACAAGGCCTACGACCACAAACGCTGTCGGACCTTCCTCTCCCGTCGTGGGATCCGGGTCCGGATCGCGCGGCGCGGTGTGGAATCCAGCGAGCGGCTGGGGCGGCATCGCTGGGTCGTGGAGCGCTCGTTGGCCTGGCTGGCGCGCTACCGCAAGCTCACCATTCGCTACGAGCGCAAGCCCGAGATCCATGTCGCCTTCCTCACCCTGGCGTGTGCGCTCATCTGCCTCGGACGTCTGGTTGGGTAGGTTTTGAAACGGTCACTTAGTCGCGCGGCAGGCCGAGGCCGCGCGTAGCGATGATGTTGCGCTGGATCTCGTTCGAGCCGGAGTAGACCGTGGCCGGTGAGATTAGCATGTAGTTCTCGGCGTATTCAGCCAGCAGCGGCGCGCGCGGATCGCTCGCGCGTAACCCGCCGGCCAGGCCGAGGGCGTTGAGGCCGAAATGGAAGATACGCTGACTTAGCTCGGACTGGAACACCTTGACCATCGATGCTTCGTAACTCGGATGCTCACCGCGCGTCTGCATATCGCCGATGCGGTAGCCGAGGCAACGCGCGACGTTGTTCTCGATCAGCAACTCGGCGTAGTTGAGCCGCGCCCGCGCGCGTCGGCAGGCAGGCGCATCCTTCAGCCAGCGCCGCACACTCGAGGTGTTCGGGCGCTGGCTGCCCGTACGCGCCACGCCCGAGCGCTCGAAGTCGAGCAGCGTCATGCCGACGTACCAACCGCAGTTCTCCTCGCCGATCATGTTCGCCCGCGGGATGCGCACATCCTCGAAGAAGACCTCGTTGAAGTCGTGCCGGTTCGCCATGTTGATCAGCGGCCGCACCGTCACAC
>JBBRGK010000006.1:0-20233 GCA_038240805.1 Dehalococcoidia bacterium
TGTGGCAGGCGACCGAGGCGGGCTCGCGCGTGCTCGGTCTCAGTGGTTCCAGCCGGCGTTTCACCGGCTCCCGAAAAGAAGCTGGTCGCGGCAACGGTTTCCCCGCAAGCAACTGGCTGACCGACAACCCTGACCCGTTGGACGCGGCTGCCTGGCGGCTCAAAGTCGGTGGACATGTCGTGGCGCCGTTCACGCGCTCCCTGGCGGACATTCATGCGACAGGGCAACTCTCAGCATTGCTGGACTGCACTGGCGGCTGGTATTCCGAACACGACTGGACAGGCGTCCCCCTTTTTTCTCTCTTCGACGAGGCTGGATCGCGTGCGGGAGCGCGCAGTGTTGTCGTGCGCGGCTCGACCGGATACTGGCGCCGCTATACGATTGCGGAAGCACGCAGCGCCCTGCTTGCGACACACGTCGATGGCGTTCCACTATCACACGAACACGGCTCGCCAATGCGACTGGTGATTCCCGGCAAGCGAGGGTATGAGTGGGTGAAGTGGGTCACCTCTATCGAACTGAGCACAGCGAGCCCGTTGCTGAAATGGCCGCTGCCAATTTCTTAGTTCCAGATTGCAGCGGGGAGCAGGCATGACGTCGGATGGTAAACCTGAGGTCCGGTCCCAGCCAATCCCAGCTGGGGATCCGGCGATCGATGGCGTACTGTTGACCGCTGCTCAGATCCAGGAGCGCATAGTGCAACTGGCGGCAGCGATTGATCAGGACTATGTAGGCCGGGATCCGCTCATCATTTTCGTGATGAAAGGCGCGATCCTGTTCGTGGCAGACCTTGTGCGCGAGTTGCGTTCCAATTTTCGGCTCGACTTTATGGTCATGAGCAGTTACGGCTCAGGCACCGAAACGAGCGGCTCGGTTCGCATCGTCGCTGACCTGAAATCGGACATCCACGGCCAGGATGTGCTGGTCATCGAGGACATCGTCGATACCGGTCTCACGCTCAACGCGCTGATCGAGTACCTTCGGCTCCATTCACCCGCGTCAATTGAAATCTGCGCCTTGCTGAGCAAGCCGGCGCGGCGTCGTGTCGAAGTCGACTGCCGCTACATCGGGTTTGAAATCGAAGACCGTTTTGTGGTCGGGTACGGGCTCGATTTCGATGAACGCTACCGCGGTCTGCGAGACATAGCAGTGCTGAAAACACCGCCCCCCGGCGCTGAGAGATAGCTTATCGGGTCTCCGCGAAGAGGCGTTTGGCTGCCTGCCACATGTCCAGCTTCGGGTCACGTCCACGTGTCGCATACCACCACTCCGCGCCCCACAGGTAAACGCGAGATGCGCCAGACCGTCTTGCCAATCTGACGTTACTCTCCAGAACGCGTGGCGACATGCTCTTCGCTGATCCGAGTTCCACCGCGTTTAGCGACGAGCGTTCTTCCGGCTCAGCCTGAAGCTCCGTGATCCAGAGCTCCTTCCCGTGGATACGCGCTGCGGCCGCCTGAGACGGCAAATCGGGGACGAATGGACCCATTTCGAAAGGAAAGAAGTACCACCAGTCCGTGATCCAGGCCTTCTTGGTGAACACGTTTTGACCGAGGATGTCTGCGGCGCCGAGAGCCTGTTTCCATGCCTGGTCGTAAATAGTCCAGCTTGAGTGGGTCACGACGATTCGGTGCCGCCCCGCGTCGGCCGCGCGCACGGCAGCTATCTCGGCATTGATCATCTCCAGCGAGATCACCCAGCCTCTGATCTTGTCGAAGTTCTTGATGAATGGCTCGTTTTCTACCTGCCAGCCGATAACGTTGGACGCGCCGGAGAAGTGGCGCACTGCGGCGTCAATATAGGCCAGTGCTGCCTTTCGCACGCCGGGCACTCTGTCTAACGCCGTTCCTTCAGGAAGCCTGCCAGTGTCTGCAACCCAACCAGGCAGATACACCTCGGGATATCTTTGTGCCTTGATGCCAACGGTCATGAGTACGTCAGCACCGCGTGATGCCGCAGCACCGACCAACGCGTCGATCACGGAGAAGTCGTATTGGCCGGGTTGCGGCTCGACCTGATCCCAGTAGAGCGACAGGCGCACATGGCGGACGCCGACATCATCGAGTAAGGCAGCAAACGCAGACTGACAGTCGCCGGCCAGGTATTCCACTTGCCGGCAGCTAAAGCTGGCACCAAGCGCTGGCCTGCCCTCAGGAGCAGCAGCATACCAGTAGCGGCCGATGAAGCAAGCGAGCAGTACCAGGGAGATAAGCAGGACGCGTGAAAGCCGGACAGTGGCGCCGGCGGGCACCCACCCGTGCTTCCGATCAGCCGTTTCGCCGTCGTTGGGGCCGGGTGTAGCATCGGAAGGGCGCCTGACGATCGGCGGCCGGATCCAGCGGAGGCGTAGCGTGTCGGACCAGGAGATTCTCGACATCGTCGATGACAACGATCGGGTCCTTCGGTCTGCGCCCCGGCGGCTGGTGCTCGATGAATACCACATCCATCGTGCGGTGATCTTCTTCGTCTTCGACCGCGAAGGAAATGTGTTCGTCAACCAGCGCTCAGCCTATAAGGAGCTATACCCCGGCTACTGGAGTATCGCTTTTGGCGGCCACGTCCTCTCTGGCGAGAACTACGATGCAGCCGCGATTCGCGAGGTGCAGGAGGAAACCGGCCTGCTGGACCGCCCTGTTCAGATTGACACATTCAAGAAACGTACCGCCGATGAACGTGAGAACGTCAACATCTACGCCGTCACAGCGTCATTCGACCTCGATCTCTTTCCGGAAGAAATCGAGCAGGGACGGTTCTGCACCATGGCCGAGCTGAACGAGATGCTCGGCCGCTTCGACTTTTTGCCGGAAACTCCAGACCTGCTGACAATACTCGTCTCCCACACGTCGCGCCAGTCAGGCGACGCGAGGTGAATTCCCGGAGCCAGCGTGATCCTGCGGCAAGGGGCCCGGTGGTATACTCCGAGCCGTGAACGGCTTAAACGCAGGCTCCCGTCTCGTTCTCCTCGATGGCCACGGCATCATCCATCGCGCCTATTGGGGCAACAGGGATCACCCCTTTTCTGTACGGCGCACCGGTGAAGTCGTGACCGCTGTGTATGGCTTCGCCAACACACTGTTGAGCGTGTTGAAGGAGCTTCAACCAACCCACATCGCCGTCACTATGGATACGCCGGCGCCAACATTCCGCCACCTCAGAGCGGAGAGCTACAAGGCTCACAGGCCGGAGATGCCAGACGATCTCCGTGGTCAGTTCGCCCGGGTACGGGATGTTATTCGGGCGTTTAATATTCCCATTTACGAGGCGGACGGCTTCGAGGCGGACGACGTTCTGGGCACGCTGGCGGCACAGGCGGTCGAGCAGGGCGTCGAAACCTACCTCGTCACCCTCGACAGCGACATTTTGCAGCTGGTGCGGCCTGGGGTTCTCTGCTATTTCTTCCGGCTGTTCCAGCGGGACATTGTCGTGTACGACGACGCCGGGGTGATGGAACGGTACGGGGTGCGGCCAGACCAGATTCCCGATCTGAAGGGGCTGAAAGGCGACACCTCAGACAACATTCCCGGCGTTCCGGGGATCGGCGAAAAAACTGCCGTCAAGCTGGTGCAGAATTTCGGTAGCGTCAGCCAGATCATCGAGCGGATCGACGAAGTCACGCCGGCGAAGCTGCAGCAGTCACTGCGCGATAACGCCGCTCTGGCGCTCGATAGCAGGATGATGGCGACGATCGTCACGGATGCCCCGGTCAGTCTCGACCTGCAGCACTGCGAGTTCCGCGACTTCGACCGCGAGGCCGTGATGGAACTCTTCTACGCGCTTGAGTTCCGAACCCTTCTCAGCCGAGTCCCACAGAGCGCCGGCAGCATGGCAGCGGAAAAGCCACGACCGCGCGTCGAAGATGGCCGCGAGCCAACCTACACGATCGTAAGCACCCTGGAAGAGCTCGATCGCGTCATTGTAGAAATCAGGGCCAGCGGCAGCGTCGCCTTTGACACCGAGACGACCAGTACAAACGCGATGAATGCGCAGCTCGTCGGGATCTCGCTTTCGCCCCGCCCCTACGAAGGCTGCTACATACCGGTCGGCCATTACCCGAGCCTTGAAGGCCCGGACCAGCTTACTGTCGGTGCGGTCATCGACCGGCTACGACCGGTTTTTGAAGACCCGACGATCGAAAAGATTGCCCACAACGCCAAGTACGACATGATCGTGCTTTCAAACGCCGGCCTGCACATGGATCGTGTGGACGCGGACACGATGATCGCTGCCTACTTGCTGGGTGATCGTGAGATCGGCCTGAAGGCGCTCGCACACGATCTGCTCGGTGTGCAGATGACCCCGATCAGCGAACTGATCGGCACCGGCATGAAGCAGATAACGATGGCGCAGGTAGCGATTCACAGTGCCGCCGCCTACGCCGCCGCGGACGCCGACATGACAGGCCGGCTGCGACCGATCATCGAGGCTGAGATCCGTGAACGGGGATTCTTTGATCTCTACAAGAAGATAGAGCTGCCGCTGGTTTCGGTGCTCCTGCACATGGAGCGAACGGGCGTCACCGTCGATGTGGAAGTTCTGCGAGACATGGCCCGTACGCTGACGGATGGGCTGGTCCGGCTTGAGTCGGAGATCTCGGCTAGCGTCGGGCACAAGTTTAACCTCAGCTCCCCGAAGCAGTTGAGCCAGGTATTGTTCGAAGAGTTGAACCTGCCTAAGACGCGGAAGACGACCCAGGGATACACAACAGACGCGCAGGCGCTCGAGGCACTTCGCGGGCAGCACCCGATGATTGAGCTCATCCTCGAATATCGCCAGCTTTCGAAGCTGAAGTCGACTTACATCGACGCACTTCCGGGCATGATCAACCCGCATACGGGCCGGGTGCATACCAGCTATAACCAGACCACCGCCGCGACGGGGCGTCTTTCGTCGACGGACCCCAATTTACAAAACATTCCTGTTCGCACTGAGCTGGGCCGAAAAGTACGAAGCGCGTTTGTTGCCCGCGATCCCGATGGCGACCGGCCGATGTCGTTTCTTGCCGCCGACTATTCACAGGTGGAGCTGCGCATCCTGGCACATATCACCCAGGAGCCGCGACTGCTCGAAGCGTTCCGCGCCGACGAAGACATTCACAAAGCGACGGCGGCCGACATCTTCACTGTGCCGATCGCAGAGGTCACCGCCGATCAGCGGCGTCTCGCCAAGACGGTCAATTTTGCGGTGATTTACGGGCTCTCTGCCATGGGGCTGTCGAATCGCACGGAGCTTTCAAGGTCCGAGTCTGCCGAGTTCATCGACGCTTACTTCGAGCGATATCCGGGGATCAAGCGCTATCTGCTGGATACGATCGCAACGACGAAACAGGCGGGATACGCGGAAACGCTCCTGGGTCGCCGTCGGTATTTGCCCGATATCAACGCCAGTAACATGAATATCCGCCAGAGCGCTGAGCGCATGGCGACGAACCACCCCATTCAGGGAACCAACGCCGACATCATCAAGATGGCGATGAACACGATCGAGACAGAGCTTCACACCCGTCAGCTTGTCTCGCGCATGATCCTGCAAGTACACGATGAACTGATCTTTGAGTGCCCGGACGAAGAACTTGGCGTGATCTCTGAGATGGTTACTCGCTGCATGAGCTCTGCGATGGAGCTCTCGGTGCCCCTGAAGGTTGAGCTGAAAAGCGGCAAGAACTGGGGCGAAATGGAGTAGCGGTCATCTGACCGCGATCATGCCAGAACTCCCTGAGGTCGAGACGGTGCGGCGGGGCGTCGAACCAGCGGTGGTCGGTCGCACCGTACACGGCGTCCGCTTCACGCTGGCGGGTGAAAAGCTTCTCCAGGGCATCTCGCCGTCTGAGTTCCGCGACTACCTGACCGGAAGGCGCTTCCTTGCGCTTAACCGCAGGGGCAAGTACCTGATCTTCGTCCTCGATGATGGCCAGTTCCTGATTGCGCACCTCCGCATGACGGGGCGGCTGGAAGTCGAGCCGTCCGAAACCGACGAGGGTAAGTTCTTCAGGGCTGCTATCAGCCTCGATGACGGAAACGAGCTTCGCTGGCGCGATGTGCGCCGCTTCGGCACATGGGAAGTCATCTCTGATCTGACCATCCTGCTACGAAAACTCGGACCCGAGCCACTCGAAGACAGCTACCTGCCGGCCACGCTGGCGGAAGCGCTCACGGGCCGACGGGCCCCCATCAAGTCGCTGCTACTCGATCAGCGTCGCGTGGCTGGCTTGGGGAACATCTACGCGGACGAGGCGCTGCATCAGGCTTTGATCCATCCACGGCGTCCGGCAGGGTCGCTGTCGAAGCCTGAGATTGAAGCTCTGCACTCCTCGCTGCGCCAGGTGCTTCAAAAAGGCATTCGCAACTCCGGCACTACGCTACGCGATTTCGTGAATGCCTACGGGCAAGAGGGCCGCAACCGGGAGCAGCTACAGGTATATCAGCGCGGCGGTCAGCCTTGTTATCGCTGCGGCACGGCGGTGGAGCGTATCATCGTCGGGGGCAGAAGTACGCATTTCTGCCCCGCGTGTCAGCCAGCGCCGGAAGAAGTGGTGCTTCCCTGAACGATATCGTCCCGATTGCCGCCACCTGTTCTGCCTGCGGCCGGTCAGAGGTTGCCGCCTGTGCGGCGGAAGGGACAGCGTGCGACTCCTGCTCCGATCGGTATCTGCGCAGCATTGATGCCGAGTTTCTCGATGACTATGCCCGCTTCGGCGCCCGCAGCCGCCAGGTTATCGCCGAAGCCTGTCTCAGGGCACTCGTTCTGAGCGACATCAGCAATCGAAAACTGCTCGGTGCGACCATCTACGAGCAGTTTGTGGCCGCAGCCACCGATTTTGTCGGCCTGTATCACGCGCTCATCAATCGCCGAAGCGAGCCGATTGTCAAAAGCGTGCTCGGCTTCCGGCTGGAGGCTCCAGCCGCTCTCACCTTCTTCGCGCACCTTGCGGACAGCGGCCCCACGGAGCTATTGCATGCGCTCGGGCTGCCACACGCGGAGCAGACAGCGGCGATGCCGGCCTGGCTGGATGTACGAGAGCGAAAGCAAGTAAAGGTGGCGCTGCTGGAAGCGCTGGCTGATCTGCACAGACTCAGCGAATTTCGCGATGTCGGCGAGCGGGCACTGGTGAGCGCCGCGCTCCGGCCTGGTGCTGCCGGGACGCTGACGGAGCACGCCGGCTGGCTCGCCGGTAGGCGCCTCCTTGCTGGACACGTGGCAGCGTTGGCGCTCAACCGTGAAGGTCGCGGCGTTGAGATTAACCTGCTCAGCACGGACGAGGACACGTTGAGCGCAGTGGTGGACGGAATCGACATCATCACCCGGCTCAGCCGAAACGTGATCTTCGCCTTTGTCTCACTGAACGGTCCCTCGGCCTTTCGCGACGGCTTTCCGCTTGCCTGAGGACAGCTTTGCCGACATCGCCGGCCTACGCGTCGGCCATTGGACCGACGCGGTCTCTGCAACCGGCTGCACCGTTGTACTCGGACCGGCGGAAGGGTTTGCAGCAGCGGTCAGCGTACGCGGCGGCGCACCGGGAACCCGAGAGACGGATGTGCTCCGGCCCGGCAATCTCGTGCAGCGCATTCATGCCATTCTGCTCACAGGCGGCAGCGCTTTTGGTCTCAATGCGGCTGCGGGCGTGATGCGTCATCTGGAAGAACAAGGCACCGGCTTTGAGACGCGCGGCGGTCATGTGCCAATTGTGGTTGGCGCTGTGTTGTATGACCTGTCTATCGGCCGGCCCGACGTGCGGCCCGGAGCGGACAATGGCTACGCTGCCTGCCTTGCTGCAGCGGCCGGAGAGCGCTCGCAGGGTAGTATCGGCGCGGGGACCGGCGCCACCGTGGCTAAATCAGCGGGCATCGAGAGGGCAATCAAGGGCGGAATCGGCAGCGCAGCAGAATTTTTGAGCGACGGCACGATCGTGGCCGCACTCGCTGCCGTCAATGCCTACGGTGACGTTCGCAACGTCGAGTCGGGTGAGCTGATCGCGATTCCCCGCGAGGATCCAGCCGGTAAGCGAGAGACGGCAATTGAGCTACTGCGGCGGCGCGGCAGCAGGGCGGACGAAGCCTTCATGAACACGACTCTGGTTGTGGTCGCTACCACGGCGCCGCTGAGCCGCGACCAGCTTATACGCATCGCGGAGATGGGCCACGGCGGAATCGCGCGGGCCATCGAGCCGTCTCACACACCGGCAGATGGTGACATCGTCTTTGGTATCGCGACGGGAGAGAGTGCAGCGGCGGGCACTGAACCAGATGTCCTTGCCATCGGCGCACTAGGGTCTCGGGCGGTGAGCCGCGCGATCTGCCGCGCGGTCGTCCATGCCCATGGCCTGGCCGGAGTACCGTCCGCTGCGGAGATTCAATCCGCAGCCCGCGAACGCGGTTGTTGACAGCATTATTGTCACTGGTATTCTGATGCTGACGGTGACCGCGAAAGCGGCAGCGTACACGGTAATTCGCAGTTAAAGCACGTTCTCCATCGACTCGCTTGGATCCATCGTGACCGAGACGGGGTAGTGATGACGGGTACACAGTCCTCCGGCGTATTGCGTGAGGCGGCGTCCGCTAGGCCATTGCATTCACGGATCGTCATTGTCGGCGCGGGGGCGACGGGGACCGCTCTTCTGAGTGCCTTCGTCGCAGCCGGGCTGTCGGTGACTTCCGTCTGGACCCGTGGCCCTGCCGGCAACTATTCCGACGGCGTTCAAGCCGCAGCCTCCGCACAGGAGGCCGCTGACAGCGCTGATATCGTCTTCCTGACGGTCCCAGACAAAGCGATTGCCTCCGTTGCCGAGTCGATCGAGTGGCACGACCGACAGACCGTCGTGCACTGCAGCGGCGCGCTCGGGCTTGAGGCGCTCGCTTCAGCGCTCAGGCAGGGCGCGGCTGTCGCGTCGTGGCATCCGCTATTCACATTTCCTCGCGGTCAAAAAACGCTGATCCCGACCGGTGTGCATTTTGCCTACACCGGACCTGAAGCAACGCGCGACTACTTTCAGGCGCTGACTAAACGGCTCGGTGGACAGCTCATTGACGTGAGCGAAGAAGCAAAGCCTGCCTACCACGCGGCGGCTGTGACTGCCTGTAACTTTACGGTCACGCTCGCTGCGGTGGCGACCTCGCTACTGAAGTCTATCGGCATCGGCGGTGAGGAAGCATTGACGGCGCTGCTTCCGCTGATACGCGCCACGGTCGAAAATCTGGAGAAGGTTGGTCTGCCCGGAGCCCTGACTGGACCAGTTGTCCGAGGCGACCTCGATACAATCGCACTTCACCAGCAGGCGTTAGAGAGCACAGCCTTCGCATCGCTGTACGACGTTCTGAGCCGGGCAACCGCAACCGTGGCTCTGATGCGGCCGGATCTGCAGGTGGAGACTCGGTCCCTGCTTGAGCAGGTCGAACGAGGTGACATGACATAACGATTTGCCGTCGCAGGCCGGGCAGCCATAACTGAGTTGAAATGGCAGGCAATTGGCCGCCACCGGGAAGTCTCCCGGGGTGGACCGAAGCAGGGAGAATAGACGGATGGCACGGCTATCGATCAATGAATTCAGGGCGATGAAAGAGCGCGGCGAAAAAATCGCGATGCTGACGGCATACGATTATCCGACCGCAAAGCTTCTTGAAGCCGCGGGCGTGCCGATGATCCTGGTCGGCGACTCGCTGGGCATGGTTGTGTTGGGATACGACTCGACGATTCCAGTCACGATGGAGGACATGATCCATCATGGCAAAGCGGTCGTCCGTGGAACGGAGCGGACCTTTGTCCTTGTGGACATGCCGTTTATGAGCTACCAGATCAGTCCTGAGGACGCTTTGCGGAATGCAGGCCGCCTGATGAAGGAAACCGGCGCCAATGCCGTCAAACTGGAAGGCGGCGAGCACGTTGCAGAGACTGTGCGGCGAATAACAGCTGCCGGAATTCCCGTGATGGGCCACCTCGGCCTGACACCGCAGTCCGTGAATCAGCTGGGCGGCTACCGAATGCAGGGCAAAACTCCGGCAGCGGCGGTAAAGCTGATAAACGATGCAGCCGCGCTGGAGAGAGCCGGAGCCTTCGCAATCGTGCTCGAGACCGTGCCGGCGTATGTGGCCAAAATGGTCACTGATAAGATCGGGGTTCCTACGATCGGCATCGGCGCCGGACCGTACTGCGACGGTCAGGTTCAGGTGATCAACGACTTCCTCGGGATGTATCCGGACTTTTTGCCCCGTCATGCGCGCCGCTTTGCCGATCTTGCACCCATCATCAACGACGCGGTGCAGTCCTACATCTCGCTGGTGCAGGACGGCGGCTTTCCGAGCGCGAAGGAAAGTTTCGGGCTCGACAAAGCAAAAAGAGCGATCGAGGGCTGCGACGCGGTTGCACCGTACGGAGGCACATCGAGCGTGGCGCGGACCGGCTAATCCGGTGATCGTCGAAGAGACCAAGAGCGGCGTCCGCGCCTGGAGGGTAGGCCTTTCTGGCAGCGTCGGCCTGGTACCGACGATGGGGTACCTTCACGCGGGCCATCTGAGTCTGGTAGAGCGCGCCCGGTCCGAAAATGACTTCGTCGCGGCCAGCATCTTCGTGAATCCGGCGCAGTTCGGCCCGGCGGAGGACCTGTCGTCCTATCCGCGGAATATGCCAGGCGATCTCGGCATGCTTGAGAAGGCCGGCGTGGATCTGGTGTTTACGCCGGGGCCAGATGAGGTCTATCCGGTCG
The DNA here is from genome assembly GCA_038240805.1 of Dehalococcoidia bacterium. Classification (GTDB taxonomy): domain Bacteria; phylum Chloroflexota; class Dehalococcoidia; order CAUJGQ01; family CAUJGQ01; genus JBBRGK01. Next base: position 10,694 of record JBBRGK010000006.1, read on the forward strand.
GGTTCGATACCTGGGTGTCGCCGGGCGCAATTGCCGAGCGACTGGAAGGCGCATCGCGCCCGGGGCATTTTCGCGGGGTGGCGACCGTGGTTCTCAAACTCTTTAATCTCTTTAGCCCGACACGGGCGTATTTTGGCAAGAAAGACGCGCAACAGCTACGGGTGATCCGAAAAATGGTGTCCGACCTCGACCTCCCGGTCGAGATCATCGGTATGCCCACGCTGCGTGAAGCGGACGGCCTTGCCATGAGCAGCCGCAACGCCTACCTCGACGCCAGCGGACGTGAAGCCGCATTGCAGCTCTCCCGTGCGCTGAGAGACGCCTACGCGCAGTGGCGCGCGGGTACGAGGGACGCGGACCTGCTACGACGAGCTGTTGAAGCGGCGTGCGCTGCCGAACCGCGACTGGCCCTGGAATATGTCAGCCTCGCGGATGGTACAACGCTGGAAGAGGTCGCCACACTCATAGGAGAGACTGGAGACACCGGGGATATACAGGGCGCGGTACTCAGCCTTGCTGCACGGGTGGGCCGCACACGTCTGATTGATAATGTCGAACTGCCGTCGGGCGAAACGGATCCGGCGCTTTGACCCCCTTTCTGGCCCGATGCTAAAATCCTCGTAATCATCGGCGTCAGGGGCGAAGCATGTCAGGTCACTCCAAATGGTCTCAGATCAAGCGTCAAAAGGGTGTCACGGATGTCAAGCGCGGGGCGCTGTTCACGAAGCTTGGGCGCGAGATCGCGGTCGCGACAAAGCAAGGTGGCGGCGATCCCGTCGCCAACTTTCGCCTGCGACTCGCTGTCCAGCGGGCACGCGAGGCCAACATGCCAGCGGATACGATCGATCGTGCAATTAAGCGGGCAGCCGGTAGCGACGATGGCGCACAGCTTGAGGAGATCACCTACGAAGGGTACGGTCCGGCCGGAATCGCGATCATGGTTGAAGCGATGACCGATAATCGGAACCGGACCGCCGCTAGCGTACGGTCGCTGTTTGATCGCGGCGGCGGTAATCTGGGCGAGGCGGGCTCAGTCGCATGGCAGTTCAAAGCCCAGGGCGTGATCACGATTAATGCCAGCAAAGGTAGCACTGAGGACATGGAACTGGCCGCGATCGACGCGGGTGCCGTCGACGTACAGAGCGAAGATGGTGAAGTGACCGTCTACACCGAGCGCGCTGAACTCGAGGTGGTACGACGGGCGCTCACGGAGGCAGGCTTCGAGGTCACCGGATCAGAGCTGTCCCTTGTGCCGGAGATCACCGTCGAACTTGACGAGGCGAAGAGCATCCAGGCGCTGAAGTTGTTGGACAGGCTCGAGAGCGACGACGACGTGCAGAAGGTGTATACCAACGCCGACTTCGCCGAGTCCGCGATGGCAGCATTCAACGCCTGATCGCGGCGCCGTGACACGCGGACCGCTGGTTCACGCCAGGAGCGACGACCTGCCCGACATGAACGGGGAGGTCGTTATTCTTGGCGTGGACCCGGGACTTCGAATCACCGGCTACGGTGCAGTGCGCTGCTCGCCGGCGCATACCCGCGCCATTGACTTCGGCCACATCAAGACCGATCCGCGAGCGCCGGTCGAGTCGCGCCTCCAGGCAATACATTGGGGCATTCGCGAGGCGATCCAGCGTTTCGGCGCGGTCGAGTTCGCGATCGAACTGCCTTTCGTAGCCCTGAACGTCCGATCGGCGTTCGCAATCGGCGAAGCGCGTGCCGCCAGCATGCTCGCCGCTGCGGAAGAGTCGATCCCCGTTTTTCAGTACACTCCAGCGGAGGTAAAACAGAGCGTCACCGGCTATGGCAGGAGCGACAAGCGCCAGATGCAGGACAATGTCAGGCTCCAGCTCGCACTCGACGCTCTGCCGACCCCTGCCGATGCCGCCGATGCGCTCGCGATTGCGCTCTGCCACTACGCTAACCGCCGGATGAAGGCACTGGAGCGGCTACGCTGATATCCTGACCTCAGCCAGTCCGGCCTATGAAACCGATCTTCAACTCAGCACCGGAGCACGCCGCAATGAGCTACATCGCCCGGCTGCGTGGCGCGGTCGAAGAGAAAGGCCGCGACTCCGTCGTTGTCGACGTGGGTGGTGTCGGATACGAAGTGATGGTGCCCGGCAGCACTCTCGCCCGCATCGGCGCCGTCGGTGACCCGGTCAACCTGCGAACCGTGCTTATTGTGCGGGAGGATTCGCTAAGCCTGTTTGGCTTCCTCACCCAGGAGGAGAAGGACGCTTTCGAGCGCCTGCTTGGCGTAACTGGAATCGGACCGCGCAGTGCGCTGGCCTTTCTCACCCAGTTTTCTCCGGCGGAACTCGGTTCAGCCATTGAACGACGCGACGCGGTGGCGCTTACCAGAGTCAAGGGAATCGGGCGCAGAACCGCAGAGCGCCTGCTCCTGGAGTTGCAGGGAAAGCTCGCTTCCGCTTCCGGAGCGGCACAGTATTTTCCTTCCGAGGCAAGCGCCGACGAAGCGCTGGAGACGCTGGTATCGCTGGGCTATTCCCCGGTGGAGGCGAGCGCAGCCCTCGCGCGCGGGCCGGGATCATCCGATGCAGGCATCGAAGATCGAGTCGTGCTCGCGCTGCGCGCACTCGACATTCTCCGCAGTTAGAGCCGGATCGCACCTGTTATAATAGGTCATGTGTTCTACTGATCTGTCAATTTGTTGACATCGGGGGTCAAATGCCGCCGTTCAAGATTCGCTCCGACTACCAGCCGACCGGTGATCAACCGGCGGCGATCGAAAAGCTCGTGGAAGGACTTCTGCGCGGGGACCGGGACCAGACGCTGCTCGGTGTCACTGGCTCCGGCAAGACGTTTACGATGGCGAACATCGTCGAGCGGGTGCAGCGTCCAACGCTGGTGCTGGCGCACAACAAGACACTCGCCGCGCAGCTTTGCAGCGAGTTCAGGGAGTTCTTTCCCGAAAACTCGGTCGAGTACTTCGTTTCCTACTACGACTACTACCAGCCTGAGGCGTACATCCCGCGCACGGACACATATATTGCCAAAGATGCCGATATCAACGACGAGATTGACAAGCTGCGCCACGCTGCCACGCGGGCACTGTTCGAGCGGCGCGATGTGCTGATTGTGGCATCCGTTTCGTGCATCTATGGCCTGGGTGAGCCGGACGAATATCAGAGCTTCGTTCTGAACATCCAGAAGGGTGCCACGATGCACCGTAACGAAGCGATCCGCGGCCTTGTGAACATGCAGTACGAGCGGAACGATATCAACCTCGTGCGCGGCAAGTTTCGCCTGCGCGGGGACACGCTTACGATTCATCCCTCGTATGAAGAACTCGCGCTACGAATCGATTTCTGGGGCGACACGGTCGAGCGGATCATCGAACTGGATCCCCTGACCGGTGAAGTACTGGCCGAACGCGATCATGTTGACATCTACCCCGCGAAGCACTTCGTGACCTCGGACGAAAAGCTGAAGCTGGCGATCGGCGACATAGAAGTCGAACTGCGAGAGCGTCTGGCAGAGTTTCGCTCCGAGGGGAAAGTGCTTGAGGCGGCCCGCCTCGAAGAGCGCACCAACTACGACCTGGAGACGTTGCGTGAGGCCGGCTACTGCTCCGGCGTCGAGAACTACAGCCGCCACCTCGCACGTCGTGCGCCAGGCAGCACGCCGTACACGCTGCTCGACTACATGCCTGCCGATTGGCTCGTAATGATCGACGAGTCGCACATGAGCATTCCGCAGGTGCGTGGCATGTTCAACGGTGACTATGCTCGCAAGCGCACGCTCGTAGATTTCGGCTTCAGGTTGCCTTCGGCTATCGACAACCGTCCGCTCAAGTTCGAGGAGTTTGACGCACACATCAAGCAGGCGATCTACGTCTCTGCCACGCCCAGCGACTACGAGCGCCAGGTGTCAAAACAGATCGTCGAACAGGTCATCCGACCGACCGGACTGCTGGACCCAACAATTGAAGTGAAGCCTACCAAAGGGCAGATCGACGACCTGCTCGATGAGGTTCAGCAACGGGTCAATCGCGGTGAACGAGTGCTCGTCACGACGTTGACCAAAAAGATGGCCGAGGACCTATCCGATTACCTTCAGGAAATGGGCGTCAAGACCAACTATCTGCACTCCGAGATAAACACCCTGGACAGGGTCGAGATTCTCCGCGATCTGCGGCTCGGCGTATACGACGTGCTTGTCGGCATTAACCTGCTCCGTGAAGGACTCGACCTGCCGGAAGTGAGCCTGGTCGCCATCCTGGACGCGGACAAAGAGGGATTCCTGCGCTCGGAAGGCTCGCTGGTGCAGACGGTTGGCCGTGCAGCGCGGCACGAGCGCGGCCATGTGATCATGTACGCGGATGTCATGACCGGATCGATGCGACGGGCGATCGACGAAACCTATCGCCGTCGGGCAATCCAGATGGCGTACAACCAGGAACACGGCATTTCGCCGGAAGGCATCCGCAAGGCGATCAAGGACATCACGGATCAGGTCCGCAAAGTGGCGGAAGAAAAGCCGGATTATCAGGCGGGCAGCGGTATGGCGAGAGATGAGGTCGCACGACTGATCGTGAATCTGGAGTCGCAGATGAAGCAGGCAGCGAAGTCTCTGGAGTTCGAGAAAGCTGCCCTGATCCGTGATCAGGTTGTAGGTCTGCGGCGTGAGCTTGTCGGCGGAGGAGAGGAAGGCCTGCACAGGCTCGCCGAGATGCTGAAGCCGTCAGGGCGCCACAGTGAGGATCGACTGGTGACACCAGAATCTACCCGTTACACCAACCGCACCGCTCCCGTCAGCAGGGGTAAGCGGGGACGCTGATGGTTTTGGAGCGTCGCAGCCCGGAAGGGCCATGCTCGCGTTCGAAGCGACGCTGTGCTCGCTCTTGAGGTCGCGGTGAGTCTCTCACGCCGTCCGCGCTTGCTGTACCGGCCATGTAAGCTCTTTCGCGTTTCATGGTACAAGCGAGGCGTCAGCGTCCTCATTCTGTGCGGCGTGACCGATTCTCCCTCGGGGGGCGCGGCGTGTCAGCCTCGCGAGGGCGCCGCCTGCCCTGCGCGCGATGTCACCGCCAAGCTGGGCCACGTCATGACCGACCGTGACACGCATAAAATTCGCGTACTGACCGACCCGCCGATGCCGAGAATATCGAGAGCGCACGAGCTTACGTGGCGTTGTATTGCGGAGTTCATTGACCGACCGCAGCAGCGCCGCGCTCAGCAATCGAGCCGCGGCTTCGTGCTCGGTGTGCGCGCCGGCAGCTGGCTCTGGCACGATGGCGTCGACGATTCCCAGCTGAACACAGTCACGCGCGGTTGGACGAAGCGAGGTTGCCACGCTGTCTGCCATGCCCGTGTCACGGTAGATGATCGAGGCGGCGGTTTCCGGCGATACGACTTCGAACACGGCGTGCTCAAGCATTAGCACCCGGTCAGCAATACACATCGCCAGAGCGGCTTCACCGCGTGCTTCGCCGATCACCGCCGCGACGACGGGTGTTAGGGCAGTGGACAAGGTAGCCATGCAGGAGGCTACAGCAGCGCCTATCCCCGACTCTTCGGCTTCGATTGTCGGAGAAGCTTCTACCGAATCGATCAGGGTCACGATTGGCAGGTTCAGCCGTGCACCCAGCTCATATGCCCGCCTTGCCTTACGGAAGCCCGCCGGTCCCACGGCGCTTGCAGCGCTGCCGCCCTGTGTCCGCTGGCTGCCGACGTAAACCACGGGCTCGGAGCCAAGGATACCAATGCCAGCGACGATGGAGCGATCATCGCCGGCCACGCGGTCGCCACGAATCTCAACGAATGTGTCACTGAAATGGCCGATGTAATCAGCGGCGGTCGGGCGTTCGGCGTGCCGCGCCATCTGGATCGTGCTCCATGCGCTATGACTTGCGGGCGCAAAGCGCGGCGTTTGCACAGCCGTTGCGCCTGCCGGTGAAGGGCGGCTTGCAAGCATCTCGAGCAGTGATGAGATGAAATCCCGGAAGCGTGGCCGATCGACGACCTCGTCGATCAGACCGCGTGCAAGGTGGGATTCAGCTGTCCGTGAACCCTCGGTCGCATGCCTGCCGCTGGTCTCTTCGAGCCGCCGGGTGGTGGCGTAGCCGATCAGTGCTCCCGGCTCTGCAACCACGAAATCAGCCAGGCCGCCGAGCACTGCATATGCACCACCAAGGCTAGGGTTTGCGAGAAGAACCACGTGTGGCTCACCTGCAGCTGCGAGCCGGCCTGCGGCTTCGGCAAGCTTGGCGAACTGCATCAGCGCCAAAACGCCTTCCTGCATGCGCACGCCGCCACTGGCGACGATCGTCAGCACAGGCAGTTTCTTTCGCGCGCCCTGCTCGATCGCCCGTGCCAGCTTCTCGCCGACCGCACAGCCGATGCTCCCGCCGAGAAAACGGAAATCGATGGCCGCGACCATCAGCCGCCGGCCCGCGATGGCGCCCGTTCCGGTCACGATTGCATCGCTGAGGCCGGTACGGCGCTGCTCCTCGTACATGCGGCGGCGGAACTGAGCCTGCGCACGAAAGCCCAGCGGGTCGATCGAAATCAGGGACCGGTTGCTTTCACGGAAGCTGCCCGGGTCGACCAGCAGTTCAATCCGTCGATGCGCACCCAGGCTGTAGTGAAAGCGGCACTGTTCGCAGATTCGATAGTCGCGGTACAGCGCTGAATCGGCAAGGTTGGCCTCGCAATTGATGCAGGTACCAGCCTCGGAGGTTTGCCCCTGCTCGCTGTCATGGAAGCGGCGCGCTGCCAGAAACTCGGCCAGGTTCTTCATCGTCGTCTTTCACCTGTTGAGGTGTTGCCGCCGCAACGGGTTGAAATTTTCAGTCGCGATAGGGCTGCGGTCTTACAGATCGCCGAAAATACTGTCGTGGTCAGATCCTAACACCTCGCGCGACGAGCCTCCCTCGCCGTCGCCAATGACACCTTCGTCCTCCAGCGTGTCCATGAGGCGAGCAGCGCGGGGATATCCGATCCGCAGGCGACGTTGCAACATCGACGTCGAGATGCGTGAGTGTTCGGCAGCAAGGGCGCGGGCCTTCTCCAGCAGTTCGTCCTGCTCTGGAAGCTCCGCTGCTGCCTGTTCGGCTTTAGCCTCTTCCACGAGGTGGTCGAAGGTCTGTGGCCTCAGCTTTTCCCACCGCTCCGCGCCCCAGAAGTCCACCAGCCGCTCAATCTCCTGGTCGGACACATATACGCCCTGCAAGCGCCTGCGGGCGGTGTCCGTTGGCATATACAGCATATCGCCCCGGCCCAGAAGCTTCTCGGCACCAACGCTGTCGAGGATGGTCCGTGAGTCAACCTGCGAAGATACCGCGAAAGCGATTCGTGTCGGAAAGTTTGCCTTGATCAGACCTGTAATCACGTCCACTGATGGACGCTGCGTCGCGACAACGAGATGGATCCCCGTCGCCCGGGCCAGCTGCGCAAGCCGGCAGATCTGACGCTCGACCTCGAACGGCACCGCCATCATCAGGTCGGCAAGCTCATCAATGACCACGACCCAACGCGGCAGTTTACCGGCGACCTGTGGGTGTTTGTTGTACGCCTCCAGGTTCCGAACCTTGAGTTTTTCAAACTTCTTGTAGCGATCTTCCATTTCGCGGATCACGCCCTGCAACGTGCCGGGCACATCTTCCATGTCGGTGATGATCTTGGATAGAGCGAGGTGTGGAATGTTCGCGAAGGCGGCCATCTCGACCCGCTTCGGGTCGATCAAGATACAGCGGACATCTTCGGGGGTGGCGTGCATCAGAATGCAGGCGATCACCGCGTTGATGCAGACGCTCTTGCCGCTGCCCGTGGCGCCTGCGATCAACAGATGCGGCATCGTCGCGAGGTCGGCAACCACCGCTTCACCGGAAACGCCCATCCCGAGCGCCAGGGCCAGCTTCGACTTCGCCGCCAGTTTTTGAAACTGCGCCGACTCGACGACGCTCCGCAGGCTGACGACGGAGGAGGTCGTGTTGGGCACTTCGATGCCGATGACCGGTTTGCCCGGAACAGGCGCCTCGATCCGAATCGACGGCGCCGCCAACGCCAGGGCCAGGTCATTCTGCAGCTTTGTGACCTGGTTGACACGCACTCGCGTGCGCGAAACCTCTTCGGTGCGCACTTTGGGCTTGCCCTCTCTGTCAAACACCGGCTTTCCGAGAGGATCGCGCTCAGGTTCCGCCCGGTACTTGACCTCCCAGCCCGGTTCGAGCCCGAACTGAGTGACCGACGGCCCCTGATTTATCTGCACCACCTTCGCATCGACACCAAAGCTGGCAAGCGTCTCTACGATCGTGCGGGCACGCGCGTCATTGTCGGTGGTGCTCATCAGACCCGGCGGCGTCGCGCTAAGCAGAGTCGAGCTGGGTAATAGCCAGCCGGCACCTGTGGTAGAAGGCGCCGGGATAATTGCCGCAGGCTCCGGCAATTCAAGGGTGGGTGGCTGTACCTTCTCGGCGCGTTCGCGGGCAGCGGTACGCCGAAAAGCGTCTGCCGCTCCCTGGCCGAGCGTCTCCTGTGGCGGCGCAAGCTCTGTACCCGGCGTCGCCGTCCCGGGGTCTGGAGCGAGTTGCGCCAGAGGCGCTGCAGGCGCGGATGCAACCGCTGAGCGCATCGCGGCCATAGTGCGCGACGGCCAATGCTGGCGCCATAACCAGCGGAGCGCATGACCTGCCTGCACAAGGGCTCCCCTGGAACCGGCGGGACTGACGAGCGCACAGCCAGCCGCGAACGCGACGAACCAGACCAGCATTCCTGGACCGGACGTGACCAGAGCCCGCCCGACACGACCGCCGGCCGAGAAATCTCGCAAACTTACACCGGCGGGAGACGCGTCAGGGTGCAGTAGTCCGAGCACGCCCCAGGCAAAGATGCCGAGCAATTCCCAGCCGGCCGCAATCCGCCAGAACGTTCGCGAATTTCGCACGCGAGCGACCGTTGCAGCAACGATTGTCAGCGCCAGCACATCCAGCACGATCAGATAACAGGCGACGCCAGTGGATTCTATGACGGCCCGTCTGAATGCATCCAGTACGCCGACGATCGATAGCCAGGGTAAGGCGGCAGCCAGGATGAGGATGATCGCCGTGGCGAGGCCCGGCGGGGTCAACAGAAATTCTATGACCGGCGTCATCGGTTTGAAGATGAACGCAGCGGTGCCGCCGGACTTACGGCGGCGGCTGGAGCGCTGGGCAGGCGCGGTCATCCGAGGGCGGGAAGACCCCTTAGCCTTCGCCATGAGCCATGGTCTCCAACGTAAAATACCGTGGTTTTCGGCCCGCCCTGCCTAAACCTCGACTGCGACTGGCAGCACCATCGGCCGCCGTCGGGTTTCATCATAAAGAAACCTGGCCACCGTGTCTTTGACTTTAGCGTTGATAACCGGCCACTCGGCGCGATGGTCAGCTCCGTCCAGCGACTGCATCGCTACCTGGCGCGCCCGTTCGAGCAGCGCCGTCGCTTCGCCAGGTTCTACGAACCCACGGGAAAGCACATCCGGCAAATCGAGAACCTTGCCGGTCTGCCGGTCCACGGAGACGACGATGACGACCAT